>NZ_JBKOTX010000118.1:0-18755 GCF_047086965.1 Roseovarius halophilus (ex Wu et al. 2025)
TGGTATCTCTCCGGTCGGGCTACGCCCTCCCTACGAAACACCACCCCAGCGTTCTCATCCTGATTGACGCTCGACTCTCACCTTGTTTGTCGCGCGGCATGCGCCGCTTCCGCTTCGGCCTTGTCGCCGTGGGCGTCATAGAGCGCCCGCGCATACTCTGCGATTTTCTCGATCTGCATATCTCGGCTCCCTTCTGGTCGTGATGGCCTGCCATGGACCGGTGGAATGAGCGGGCATAGTAAACCACGCTCGGCGCCAACTGGGGTTGATTGAAATCAAGCCCCGAAACACCGCGCACGGGCAGGCGCCTGGGTCAGTCAGACAAACCCGGTTCATCCAGCAGATGCCGCCCGGCCCGGTCTTCGACCTCGATGATCCAGACATCGGGATCGAATCCGGACTGGCGCGCAAGGGCCGCATCGACCTGCGGCTCGTCGCCCTCGGTCAGCACGACCCACCTGCGATCCCCGCTCATCAGGTCGAAACTGCGCTGATAGGCCACCGCCCGGCCATCCAGCGTGTTCAGCTTGACCAGAACCGCCCCCGCCGTCGAATCCCCCCGACGCACCACGAAGGCGGGGATGTCGGACAGGCGCACCCGGGTCAGATAGGCCGACACCCAGACATCCGCCGTCAGGCGCATCAGTTGCCGTCCCGGAAATCCAGACCCATTTCCGAATAGCGCTCGGCCTCGTCCAGCCAATTCGGGCGCACCTTCACCTGCACGAAGAGGTGTATCCTGCGCCCGAGGAACTCTTCCAGGTCTTCGCGGGCGGCCTTGCCCACGGCCTTGATCGTCTCGCCATGCTTGCCAAGCACGATTCCCTTGTGGCCGTCGCGGACCACGTAGACCACCTGATCGACCCGGGCCGAGCCATCCTCGCGTTCTTCCCAGCTCTCGGTTTCCACAGTCAGCTGGTAGGGCAGTTCCTGGTGCAGGCGCAGGGTCAATTTCTCGCGCGTCATTTCGGCGGCGATCATGCGCAGCGGAAGGTCCGCGATCTGATCCTCCGGATAGAGCCACGGCCCCTCGGGCATCTGTTCGGCCAGCCATCGGCGCAGATCATCACAGCCATGGCCCTTTTCCGCCGAGATCATGAAGGTTTCGACAAAGGCGAAACGGTCATTCATCTGCTTTGTCAGGGCCAGGAGCGCGGGGGCCTCGACCCGGTCGATCTTGTTGATGGCCAGAGCGACCTTTCGGCCCTGCCCGACCACCTGAAGCTGTTTGAGGATCGCCTCGACTCCTTCCGTGACGCCACGGTGTGCCTCGACCAGAAGGGCGATCACATCGGCATCGGCGGCCCCGCCCCAGGCGGCACTGACCATGGCCCGGTCCAACCGTCGGCGTGGGCGGAACAGGCCCGGCGTGTCCACCAGAACGATCTGCGTGTCGCCCTCGATCGCCACGCCCCGCAGGCGCGCACGGGTGGTCTGCACCTTGTGCGTGACGATCGAGACCTTGGCCCCGACCATCTGGTTGGTCAGGGTGGATTTGCCCGCGTTCGGCTCTCCGATCAGGGCGACGAATCCAGCGCGTTGGGTCATATAGCTATCCTACTCTGCCTCGACACGGTCCAGCAAAGCCTTGGCCGCGGCGTGTTCGGCATGGCGCTTGGAGCCGGCGGTGGCGCGGGCGCTCTGGCCGCTCTCAAGGGTCACTTGAATCGTGAATTGTGGCGCGTGATCGGGGCCCGAGCGCGCGCTTTCCTCGTAAACCGGCGGCTGCTGGCCGCGCGCCTGGGCCCATTCCTGCAGGGCGGTCTTGGCATCGCGGGCATCGGCCTTGACGGTTCGGATGCGATCGCCCCAGAGCGCGACGATACGCGCCCGTGCCGCCTCGAATCCGGCATCGAGGTAAACGGCGGCGATCACCGCCTCCATCGCGTCGCCCAGCAGCGCCTCTTTGCGCCGCCCACCGGATTTCATCTCGGACCGGCCCAGTTTAAGCACGTCGCCAAGGTCGATCTCGCGGGCCACCGCGGCACAGGTCTCCTTGCGCACCAGCGCGTTGTAGCGCGGGGCCAGTTGCCCCTCGGCGGCGGCCGGGTCGGCCTCGAGCAGGGCCTCGGCCATAACCAGCCCCAACACCCGATCGCCCAGGAACTCCAGCCGCTGGTTGTCGTCGCGGTGAACGCTGGACATCGAGGGATGCGTGACCGCGCGGATCAGCAGCTCTGGCCGGGAAAACCGGTGGCCCAGCCTGTCCTGAAACGCCCTGAGCTCGGCCGAGAGTTTCAATCAATCGCCTTGAAGAAGCGGTCCGACCGCCAGGTCCAGAAGGCCAGCATTGACCGCCCGGCCGAGGAGAACATGACCCGGTCCGCCCGACCGACAATGTCTTCGTAGGGCACGAAACCGACGCCGCGCGCCGTCTGCGGCACGCGGCTGTCCGAGGAATTGTCTCGGTTGTCGCCCATGAAGAAATACTGCCCCTCGGGCACCGTGAAGACGCCGGTATTGTCCAGCGACCGCGGCCCGATGTTGAGCACCGAATGCGTGACCCCGTTAGGCAGCTCCTCGGTGAAACGTTGCTTCTCGCACTCGGACCCGAGGCCCACCGCCCCGGCCATGCATTGCGGCAGCTGGCCACTGGGCCCCTGACGTTTCATGGTTTCAGTGAAGACTCCGTCGGGGCTCTGCGCGGCGGCCTCGCCGTTGATATGGACCACACCGTCACGCATCTGGATACGGTCACCGGGCAGACCGATCACGCGCTTGATGAAATCGCGGCCCGTGACCGGGTGACGGAACACCACGACGTCACCGCGCTCGGGCGCGGACCCGAACAGCCGGTCGTTGCCGCCCTCGAAGACGCCGCAGAAATCATCCGCGCCCACGTCGATTCCCAGGCGCGGGATGCGGATCGAGGGGCAGGAGGCGTAGGAATAGCCGTAGGCCATCTTGTTGACAAAGAGGAAATCGCCGATCAGCAGCGTATCCTTCATCGAGCCGGAGGGAATCCAGAACGGCTGAAAGAACAGCGTCCGGAAGACCCCGGCGATCAGCAAGGCATAGACCACGGTCTTGACGGTTTCCTTCACCGAGTGAAGCACGCCGGGGCTTTCGGACATTGGCTGGGATTCCCTTAGAAAGACCGCTTCTTCATGGGGCGGGGGCGGCCCCGAGTCAACCTGTCAGTCAGGCCCGGCCAGCGGGCGCGCCTCGATCACCACGAAGGCCTGCGCCCAGGGGTGATCGTCGGTCAGGGTGACATGGATGATAGCCTCGTGGCCCGCGGGGGTCATTTCGTGCAGACGGTCTTTGGCCCAGCCCGTGACAGCCATGACCGGTTGACCTGTCGAAAGATTGCTGACGGCCATGTCCTTCCAGGCAATGCCCATGCGCAGGCCCGTGCCCAGCGCCTTTGAACAGGCCTCTTTGGCGGCCCAGCGTTTGGCGTAGGTGCCCGCGACATCGGCGCGGCGTTCGGACTTGGCCTGCTCGGTTTCGCTAAACACACGCGACCGGAATCTGTCGCCGAAACGGTCGAGCGTGCCCTGGATGCGCTCGATATTGGCCAGGTCCGTGCCGATGCCAAGGATCATTGCGCTCAGGTTTCCAGCCGCAGGGTCAGGATACGCAGGCTGGCCACGCCGAACAGCAGCCCGACGGCCAGCTCGAACCAGCGCCGGGCGCAGGCATAGGCCGTCGAGATCGCGTCCACCGAGAACACCCAGGCATAGCCGAGGAACATCACCGCCGAGACGCTCGCCAGCATGGCGAACACCTGCCAGACCGTCAGCAGGCCCGACCCGGCGGGCAGCGCGATGGCGTAGATCGCCCCCCAGGCAAGCATGGCCTTGGGGTTGGTCAGGTGGATCAGCAGCCCCCTGAGAAAAAAGCGGTGGCGCGGCACCGCCCCCTGCGCGGCGGGCCGATTGCGCCAGGCCGACCGCAAGGATTTCAGCGCGAGGTAAAGCAGATAGGCCGCACCGGCATGGCGCAGAACCTCGAACAGCCAGGCATTCGCCACCATCAGCGCCGAGAAGCCCAGCGCGGCGGCGACCCCCCAACTGGCGGACCCGGCCACGATGCCCAGCGCCAGTGCCATGCCCGAGGCCCGCCCCTGCCCCATGGAGGTGCCCGAAATCGCAAGGGTCGCCGGGCCGGGACTGCCTGCCGCGACCATCCAGCCTAGCAAGAGGGCAGGCAACAGAATGAGGAGGTCAGTCACCCCGGGCCCCGTCGATCAGGCGGCGCATCTCGCGGATCGCCGGGTCCAGCCCCATGAAGATCGCCTCGGCGATGATGAAATGGCCGATATTGAGTTCCTTGATCTCGGGAAAGGCGGCCACCGGCTGCACGGTATCGAAGGTCAGCCCATGGCCCGCATGGACTTCGAGCCCCAGCGAATGGGCGAAGGCGGACATCTCGCGCAGATCCTCAAGCGCGCGGTCGCGGTCGTCGAGGCGGCCCTCGGAGTGGGCATCGCAATAGGCGCCCGTATGCAGTTCGACCACCTGCGCGCCGATACGGTGGGCCGCTTCGATCTGGCGCGCGTCGGCGGCGATGAAGATCGACACCCGGCAGCCCGCGTCTCGCAAAGGCGCGATGAAATGGGCGAGGCGGTTTTCCTCGCGCGCGACCTCGAGCCCGCCTTCGGTGGTCCGTTCCTCGCGTTTCTCGGGGACGATGCAGACGGCGTGCGGCCGATGGCGAAGGGCGATGCGCTGCATTTCCTCGGTCGCGGCCATCTCGAAGTTGAGCGGGGTCTCCAGCGCCTCGGTCAGCGCCTCGATGTCGCGATCGGAAATGTGCCGGCGATCCTCGCGCAGATGCGCGGTGATCCCGTCGGCCCCCGCCGCCTCGGCCAGCCGCGCGGCCCGCACGGGATCGGGATAGGCCCCGCCGCGGGCGTTGCGCACGGTGGCCACATGGTCGATGTTCACGCCCAGACGCAGGTCGCGCATGTCCGTCCTCCTTGATCACACCCTGCGAAGCTAGCGCCGCAAGGGGGCCGGCGAAAGCCGGCGTGCATGACAAATCCTGAATTGGCCCATCACGGGCACCGCGGCGGGTCCTCGTCTCGCCCGGGCGTGTTGCGCGCCGGCTTGAGCTTGCGCAGCTTGGCCTTGAGCAACTTGCGCCGCCGGTTCTGATAAGCGTGGATCACTCGCACAGAGAGGTAATAGCAGACCGTCGCCGCGACGAAACCCGGGATGATCCCGCCGATCATGAAGGGAAAGAAGGTCGTCTGATAGAAGTCCTGCAACCCCTCCCACTGCATTGGCTCGTGCACGAAGATGGCGCGCAGATTGTGCCAGATATCGGCCCAGGCGGCGGAAATCTCGGCATTCAGGTCCAACTGCCGCGGCGTCTCTCCCAGCAAAATATGCCCGAACCACAACGAGGTCGCCGCGATGGGAAGATAGGTCAGGGGATTGCCGAAAAAGGTCGCCAGCAGCGCGGCCACCATGTTGCCCCGCATCAGCCAGGCCAAAAAGACCGAGATGAAGAAATGCAGCCCGAAGAACGGCGAGAAGGTCACGAAGACCCCGGCCCAGATTCCGCGTCCGATCTTCTCGGGGGTGTCAGGCAGCCGGCGCACCCGGTACTGGACATAGCGCGCCGCGCGGGCCCACCCGCCGCGCGGCCAGAAGACCTCGAAGACGATCCGCCAGATCGGGCGTCTGTCCCTGCGTCTGAAGACCACCTGTCGCGTTCCCGTCCTAATCTTGGCGTTCGACCGTCCCTGCGCGGTCGGGGTCGCGGTGACGGCCGATGGCCGAGACATGGCTTTCGGCCTCAAGCGCCGTCATGATCCTGTGCATATGTTCTACGTCACGCAGGTCAACCTCGATCAGCAGCCTGTAATAGTCCGGCTTGCGGTCGAGGAAGACCAGGTCGGATATGTTCGCCTCCTGCTCGCCGATCAGGGTGCAGACGCGGCCCAGGACCCCGGCATCGTTGGAGATCGTCAGCTCCATGGTGACGGTGTTGCCGGCCCGGTGCGTCCCGTCGGCCCAATGCAGATCGACCCAGCGGTCGGGCTGGTCTTCGTACTGGGCCAGCACATCGCAGTCTATGGCATGCACGACAACACCCTGGCCGCGCTGGGTGATCCCGACGATGCGCTCGCCGGGGACCGGCTGGCAGCACTGCGCGCGGCGGAACGACTGGTCGGCGGCCAGACCCACGACGGCGCGGCGCGGCTCGATCTCGGGGCCGTCGGCCTCGGCCAGTTCGGGATAGATGGCGCGGACTACCTCGCGGCTGGTCAAGTGGGCGCTGCCCAACTGTTCCAGCATGTCCTCGGTCGTGGCCAGCCCCATCGCCTTGGCGGCGGTGCCCAGCGCCTTGTCGGTGGCCTTCTTGCCGATGCTCTCGAAGGCGACGCGGGCCAGTTCCCGGCCCAGCCGGATGAACCGCTCGCGGTCCTCTTCGCGCAGGGCCCGGCGGATGGCGGTCTTGGCGCGACCCGTCACGGCGATATCGACCCAGGTCACCTGCGGGCTCTGGCCCTCGGCGGTGATGACTTCGACCGACTGGCCGTTCTTGAGCCGCGTCCAGAGCGGCACACGCAGCCCGTCGACCTTGGCGCCCACGGTGGCATGGCCGATCCGCGTGTGGATGGCGTAGGCAAAGTCGATCGGCGTGGCCCCGCGCGGCAGCTTGATGACATCACCCTTTGGCGTGAAACAGAAGACCTGGTCCTGGTACATCTCAAGCTTGACGAAATCGAGGAACTCATCGTGGTCGTGCCCCTCGTCCAGGCGTTCGGTCATCGCGGCGACCCAGCGCGCGGGATCGACGGCAAAGCGGTTCTCGACCCGTTCGCCATCACGATAGGACCAATGCGCGGCAACACCCGTTTCAGCAACCTCGTGCATCTCGCGGGTGCGGATCTGCACCTCGACACGCTTGCCGTCGCGCCCTGACACAGTGGTATGAATCGAACGATAGCCGTTCGACTTGGGTTGGCTGATATAATCCTTGAACCGCCCGGGCACCGCGCGCCAGCGCTGGTGGATCACGCCAAGGACGGCATAGCACTCGGCCTCGGTCCCGGTGATGATGCGAAAGCCGTAGATGTCAGACAGGCGCGAAAACCCCTGGTCCTTTTCCTGCATCTTGCGCCAGATCGAATAGGGCTTCTTGGCGCGGCCATAGACCTCGGCCATCAGGCCCGCGCGGTCCAGCTCGTTTTCCATGTCGGTGGTGATCTTCTCGATCACGTCGCCGGATTCGCGTTGCAGGGTGATGAAACGGCGGATGATGGAATTGCGCGCCTCGGGGTTGAGAACGCGGAAGGCCAGGTCCTCCAGTTCCTCGCGCATCCACTGCATCCCCATGCGCCCTGCCAGCGGGGCATAGATGTCCATCGTCTCGCGCGTTTTCTGGACCTGCTTGTCCGGGCGCATGGACTTTATGGTGCGCATGTTGTGCAGCCGGTCGGCCAGCTTGACCAGCGTCACGCGCAGATCGCGCGCGGTTGCCATGAACAGTTTGCGGAAATTCTCGGCCTGCTTCGAGGCGGCATCGGTCAGCTGCAGGTTGGTCAGCTTGGTGACCCCCTCGACCAGATCGGCGATCTCGCGTCCGAAGCGGTGCTCGACCGTCTGGAAACTGGCCTTTGTGTCCTCGATGGTGTCGTGCAACAGGGCCGTGACCAGGGTGGCATCGTCCATCTGCTGCTCGGCCAGGATGCCGGCAACGGCCACCGGGTGGGTGAAATAAGGCTCGCCCGAATGGCGGAACTGGCCGTCGTGCATCTTCGCCCCAAAGGCGAAGGCATCGCGGATCAGATCCTCATTGGTCTTGGGGTTGTAGGTTCGGACCAGCCCGATCAGGTCATCTGCCGCGATCATTATTCCGGTCGGGGTCCGCCTCTACTTCTGGCTCTGGGCGTCCATGAGGGCGCGCAGGAGCTTTTCCTCGCTCATGTCGTCTTCGGCGGGGGCGTCGGGCTGTTCGCTGTCACCACCCATGAGGATCGCCATGGAGTCCTCTTCGGGTTCGTCGACCTCGATCTGCGTCTGGTTCGATTCGATCAGACGCTCGCGCAGATCATCGGC
This sequence comes from Roseovarius halophilus (ex Wu et al. 2025), assembly GCF_047086965.1. Lineage (NCBI taxonomy): Bacteria > Pseudomonadati > Pseudomonadota > Alphaproteobacteria > Rhodobacterales > Roseobacteraceae > Roseovarius > Roseovarius halophilus (ex Wu et al. 2025). Next base: position 8,019 of record NZ_JBKOTX010000118.1, read on the forward strand.
CTGCTGGGTCTCGTCGGCGATCTCGCGCAGCGACACGACCGGGTTCTTGTCGTTGTCGCGGTCCACGGTGACGGGTGACCCAGCCGAAATCTCGCGGGCCCGGTGCGCGGCGAGCATCACCAGCTCGAAGCGGTTCGGAACCTTGTCTACGCAGTCTTCAACGGTCACGCGGGCCATGAGGGCACTCCAATCGGTCGGTCTGGGCAGTCGGTCGAAGTCGGTGGCATAAAGGCTTGACAGGACTTTGACAAGGCGATTCCGGGCCCGTCACAGGGGCTTGACCCCAGCTTTCTCGGTTTCGGGCCGCGCCGCAAGCATCTGCGCCACGCTCAGATCCAAGATCGGATGGCGCCATTCGACTGCGACATCGGCCAGCGGCACCAGGACAAAGGGGCGGTCCTGCACCCGCGGATGCGGCAGAATCAGCTCTTCTGGGGCGTGGCGTTGCTGCTCGGTCAGCGGCAGGTCGCGCCAGCGCGCCTGGGTGGCGGCATCCGGAAGCACAAGATCCCCCATGGCGATGAGGTCCAGATCCAGGCTGCGCTGTCCCCAGCGCGCGCGACGGGTACGGCCGAACTCGGCCTCGATCCCGTGCAGGCGATCCAGTATGTCGCTCGCCGCCGCCACGCTGTGAAAAGCAACTGCCGCATTCACGAAATCCGGCCCCGATCCAGCCGGAAAGGCCGGGGTGGCAAAGAGCCGGCTGACCGCGATCCCGTCTTCGAAACTCGCCTGCAATGCCGCCATCGCAGCCTGCACCGTGGTCCGCGCCCCGCCGTGCGGCGACTCGGCATTCGACCCGAGGGCCACGAGGGTCAATCTTTCGGGTGTATCCCTAAGGAAAGGTTGTGTCATGCAGCATTTCCCTTACGTCCGTGGCACCTTGCCGGACTACTACCACTCATGAACATCCCCAACCGGCGAGTTGTTATTGGAAGGAAAATTCATGTTCTATCGCGATGAGCGCCTCGCGCTCTTCATTGATGGGTCGAACCTTTATGCGGCGGCCAAGGCGCTGGGGTTCGACATCGACTACAAGCTGCTGAGACAGGAATTCATGCGTCGCGGCAAGCTTCTCAGGGCCTTCTACTACACTGCCCTGCTTGAAAATGACGAGTATTCGCCGATCAGGCCGCTGGTCGACTGGTTGCACTACAACGGCTTCACCATGGTGACGAAACCCGCGAAGGAATTCACCGACAGTCAGGGGCGCCGCAAGGTCAAGGGCAACATGGACATCGAACTGACGGTCGATGCCATGGAACTGGCCCCCCATGTGGATCACATCGTCCTGTTCTCGGGTGACGGGGATTTCCGGCCACTGATCGAATCGATCCAGCGCAAGGGCGTGCGGGTCTCGGTCGTCTCGACCATCCGCAGCCAACCGCCCATGATCGCAGATGAGCTGCGCCGCCAGGCCGACAACTTCATCGAGTTGGAGGACCTGCGCGAAGTCATCGGCCGCCCCCCGCGTGAGCCGCGCGAACCCCGGAGCGAGACAGCCGTCAGCACCGAGTGATCCCCGGTCCAAGGCAAAACGTCCGCCGCCGCCTATTGCGCCTGCTCGGCGGCGGCGGCGTTCATCTGGTCATGTCGCGCGATGATGCCCTCGGGCCAGGTGCTCTTGATATAGGCCAGCACCTGCAGGATCTCGCGGTCGTTCAGGATTCCCTCGAACGCGGGCATGTCGCTTTCATAGCCATTGCCGACCACCGCGGCAGTCCCGTATTTCGTCAGCATGAACAACTGGGGGTCCGGATGATGCCAGGTGTGACCCGTCTCGTCATGGGGCGGGGCAGGCAGGCGGCCGCTGTCCTTCGGCGCGCGCCAATTCGGCTCGCCGCCGAGGTCGGACGCGTGGCAGCTGGCACATTGGGCCTGATAGATTTCCGCGCCCGCGGCCACGGCCTCGGGCACATCATGAGGAAGAAGCTGACCGGGTTTCTGATCCGCAAGGGCCGCCACGGCGAGGACACCGCCAATCAAGCCGACACCGCCCAGTGCGGCCAGAGTAGTTCGTATCATACCAACCTCCCGTTTGATCGGATCGGCCTTGTCGAGGTTCCCGCGCTGGAAGGCAAGCGCCTATTGGCCGGGTGCGTTTTTGCCAGACGCGTTCTGGACGCGCCCGCCGCCAGCCCCTAAGTTCCGCCCATGACCAAGCCGTCCCTTACCTTGCTTCTTGCCGCGCCGCGGGGCTTCTGCGCCGGTGTCGACCGCGCCATCAAGATCGTCGAGATGGCGTTGGAAAAATGGGGCGCGCCGGTCTACGTGCGCCATGAGATCGTTCACAACAAATTCGTGGTGGACGACCTGTGCGCCAAGGGCGCCGTCTTTGTCGAGGAGCTGCACGATTGCCCCGATGACCGCCCAGTGATCTTTTCGGCCCATGGTGTGCCCAAGGCCGTTCCGGCCGAGGCCGCCAAGCGCGAGATGATCTATGTCGATGCCACCTGCCCGTTGGTGTCGAAGGTGCATATCGAGGCCGCCCGACATGCCGAGAACGGGTTGCAGATGATCATGATCGGCCACGCCGGCCACCCCGAGACCGTGGGCACCATGGGCCAGCTGCCCGAGGGCGAGGTGCTGCTGGTCGAAACGGTCGAGGACGTGTCCCGCGTGCAGGTGCGCGACCCCGAAAAGCTGGCCTTCGTCACACAGACCACCCTGTCGGTGGATGACACGGCCGATATCGTCGCGGCCCTGCAGGCGCGATTCCCCGGGATCATCGGCCCCCACAAGGAAGACATCTGCTATGCCACCACGAACCGGCAGGAGTCGGTCAAGGCGGTGGCGCCGCGCGCCGATGCGCTGCTGGTGGTGGGCGCGCCCAATTCGTCGAACTCGCGCCGGCTGGTCGAGGTGGGGCGCAAAGCGGGCTGCCCCTATGCGCAACTGGTGCAGCGGGCCACGGATATCGACTGGCGCGCGCTTGAGGGGATCACCTCGGTCGCCGTCACCGCCGGGGCCTCTGCCCCCGAGGCCCTGATCAACGAGGTGATCGACACCTTCCGCGACCGCTACGATGTCACGGTGGAAACCGTCGAGACCGCCCGCGAAGACGTGGAATTCAAGGTGCCCCGCGCCCTGCGCGAACCCGCCTGACGCAGCTGCCCGCTTGCCAAGCACGGGTTACCGGATCATCTATGGCCCCATGAAGGATATCCCTCGTTCCGCTCTCGTACTCGGCCTTGCCGGGCTTCTGCCCTTCCTGTGGGGGGCACTGACCGTGCTGTTTCCCGATGCCGGGATGCAGGCGATGGCGCGGCTGGGCGGCCGCTTCATCGGACCCTACGTCCAGATCGCCTATGGCACCGTGATCCTGGCCTTCATGGCCGGTGTTCTCTGGGGCTTTGCGACCCGGGCCGAGGGCCGTCTGGCCGCCTTCGGCTATACCCTTTCGGTCGTCCCGGCGCTCTGGGCCTTCTTCATGGTTGGCGGTGGGGCGGTCAGCGCCGCGGTCAACCTGGCCACGGGTTTCGCGGGGTTGCTGCTGCTGGACTGGTTCTTCTGGAACGCGGGACTGGCCCCGCGCTGGTGGATGGCCCTGCGGGTACCGCTGACGCTGGTTGTGCTGCTCTGCCTCGCGCCGGTGATCCTGTGACACAGACGCCCTGCACCCTTGTGACCGCCCATGCCTGACCTCTTTGCCTTCACCGACGGCGCCTGTTCAGGCAATCCCGGCCCCGGCGGCTGGGGCGTGCTGTTGCAGGCCCGCGAGGGCGACCGCGTCCTGCGCGAACGAGAGCTTTCCGGCGGCGAGGGCGGGACCACCAACAACCGCATGGAACTGATGGCCGCGACCGAGGCGCTCAACGCCCTCACTAAGCCCAGCCGCGTTACGATCGTGACCGACAGCAACTACGTCAAGGAGGGGATCACCAAGTGGATTCACGGCTGGAAGGCCAAGGGCTGGAAGACGGCCCAGAAAAAGCCGGTCAAGAATGCCGCGCTCTGGCAGGCGCTCGACGCCGCCGCCGCGCGGCATGACGTGACCTGGGAATGGGTCAAGGGCCATGCGGGCCACCCGGAGAATGAACGCGCCGACGAACTGGCCCGCGCCGGGATGGCTCCTTTCAAGGGCTAGACGGTTTCAGGCGGCTGCCAGCCCTTGAGCACGTCAACAACGGGCGCTGCGCGTCGGCCCGCCCGTTGCAGTTCCAAGATATCCACCGCGCCGATCCCAGCCCCGATCCGGAGTCCATCGTCCACGGCGACCCGTCCGGCGGGCAGGTCGGTGTCGGCCAGGCCTGCGCGCAGGAGCTTCACCCGCTCGCCGCCGATATCGCACCAGGCGCCGGGGAAGGGCGACAAGCCGTTGATCTGGAGCACGATTCGTTCGCCATGGCCAGACCAGTCGATGCGAGTCTCGGCCTTGTCGATCTTGGCAGCATAGGTCACGCCATTCTCGGGCTGTGGCAGGGGTGCCAGATCTTCGAGATCGGCCAGCGCGGCAACGATCAACTGCCCCCCCATGGCCGACAGCCGGTCATGAAGCTGCCCCGTGGTGTCCTCTGGGCCGATCGGCGTCGCTTCGCGCAGCAGGACCGGGCCGGTGTCCAGCCCGGCCTCCATGCGCATGATGCAGACGCCGGTTTCCTCGTCCCCGGCGAGAATCGCACGGTGGATCGGCGCCGCCCCACGCCAACGCGGCAAAAGCGAGGCATGGATGTTCAGACAGCCGTGCCGGGGCGCGTCCAGCACCGGCTGCGGCAGCAAGAGGCCATAGGCCACCACGACGGCGACATCCGCGTTCAGCGCCGCGAAATCCGCCTGTTCCTGCGCCCCTTTCAATGACACAGGGTGGCGCAGGGGCAGGCCCAGCGCCTCGGCCCTCGCCTGCACCGGCGTCGGCCGGTTCTTCTTGCCCCGGCCCGCCGGACGCGGCGGCTGACAGTAGACGCAGGCAATCTCGTGACCCGCTTCGACAAGCGCGTCCAGCACCGGCACCGAGAAATCGGGCGATCCCATGAAGACGATGCGCATTGGCTCCTCCTGCTATCCGGCCCGCAGCTTGCGGGCCTTGCCGATCAGCCGGTCGCGTTTCAGCCGGGAGAGGTGATCGAAATACATCCGCCCGTTCAGGTGATCGATCTGGTGCTGCACGCTGGTCGCCCAGAGCCCCACGAAATCCCGCCGATCATAGGTGCCCGTTTCATCCATGAACCGCACCGTGACCGCGCGGGGGCGCGATATCACCGCCGAGACGCCCGGCAGGTTCGGCGAGGCCTCCTGATGTTCACGCAGCTGGACGCTGGCATGCAGCACCTCGGGGTTGGCCATGCGCACGGCCTGCCCGCGCTTGTCGCTGGCATCCACCACGGCCAGTCGCAACGGCACGCCCAGCTGCACCGCCGCCAGCCCGACCCCGGGCATGGCATCCATGGCTTCGATCATCTCGGCCCAGAGCGCGCGGACCTCATCGGTGATCGCTTCGACCGGCTGCGCGGGGGTGCGCAGGCCCTTGTCGGGCCAGGGCACGAAGGCGCGCGGCGGCATTCAGGCGCGCGCCTTCTCGCGCTTGAGCTTGGCCATCCTGCGCGTGATCATCTGCCGCCGCAGCGGCTTGAGGTGATCGATGAAAAGCTTGCCGTTCAGGTGGTCGATCTCGTGCTGCACGCAGGTGGCCCAGAGCCCGTCAAAATGGGCGCTGTGGGGCTGGCCGTCCAGCCCCAGCCAACCTACCGTCACCTCCGCGGGGCGTTCCACGTCGGCGAATTGTTCGGGAATGGACAGGCAGCCCTCTTCGTAGACGTTCCGTTCCTCCGACACCTCGATCACCTGGGGATTGATCAGAACCATCGGTTCGGGCGTCGCGTCGGGGTCCTTGACACAATCCATAACCAGAAGGCGGTCCATCACACCGACCTGCGGTGCGGCCAGCCCGATGCCAGGGGCATCGTACATGGTCTCCAGCATATCGTCGGCCAGCCGCCGGATGTCGTCGGTCACCTCGGTAACCGGCGTCGCCACCTTTTTCAGGCGCGGATCGGGGTGGATGAGGATGGGTCTCAGGCTCATGCGAAGGCATTTATGTGATCGCGCGGCGCGGCGCAATACGCCGGCCCTTGCGCTTGGCGCCGGGACAGATAGCGTCGCACCCAGCCAAAACATGAGGATCTGATGAGCTTCGACACCCTGACCCACCGCATCGGCACCGGTTCCACCAAGTGGGACATGACGCAGCCCGCCTTCGGCATCCCCGCGAACGAGGCCTTGCCCATGTGGATCGCAGACAAGGATTTCGAGGCCCCAGAGTTCCTGCAGGACGCAATGCGCAGTCTGATCGCGCGGGCCGACTACGGCTATTTCTGCGACCTCGACTCCTTTCACGAGACGATCCGGTGGTGGCAGCACACACGCCACGGCTGGCAGATCGACACCGATTGGCTGTTCACCACCTGCGGGCTGGGCAATGCCATCGCCCTGACGATCCAGTGCTTCACCGATCCCGGGGACCACGTCGCGATCTTCACCCCCGTCTATCACGAGTTTGCCGCCAAGATCGGCCGGACCGAGCGTGTGGTGACCGAATTGCCGCTGGTCGTCCGCGATGGCGTCTATGCCCTCGACTTCGAGGCCTTCGAGGACCGCATGACCGGCAAGGAAAAGATCCTTCTGATCAGTTCGCCGCACAATCCCGCAGGGCGCGTCTGGACCCGCGCCGAATTGCAACAGATGGCGGATTTCTGCGAGCGCCACGACCTGCTGCTGGTCTCGGACGAAGTGCATGGCGACCTCGTATTCAAGGGCCACAGCTATCAGCCGACGCACGCGGCGGTGCCCGGGATTGCGCCACGGCTCATCTCGATGAGCGCGGCCTCCAAGACATTTTCCATCGCAGGCGCGCGCACCGGCTACATGGTGATCCCCGATCCAGACCTGCGCGCCCGGTTCGCCCGATTCTTTCGTGGTTTCGACATCAGCCCCAACCTGCTGGGCGTGACCCTGACCCGAACCGCCTACAGCCCCGAAGGTGCCGCCTGGGTGGACCAGCTGATGCCCTACCTGCAGACCAACCGCGATCTGTTCTGCGCCGGGGTTGATGAAATCCCGGGGCTGACGGCCATGCCCATGCAAAGCACCTATCTGGCCTGGGTGGATTTCTCCGGAACCGGCATGGACCGGGCTGAGATACACACCCGGTTGCAGGAGGGTGCCCAGATCGCCGCCACGCCGGGGCATACCCTGGGCACGGGCGGCGAGACCTACATGCGGTTCAATCTCGGCACCCAGAAGGCGCGCGTGCAAGATGCCCTGGACCGATTGTCGAGCGCTTTCGCCGATCTTCAGTAGCCGGCCCGGACGGGATGGCGGGGGGATGTTGCCCGCCAATCACAGGCGGTGCGGCGGGGCATCCGACAGCCAGTTGTGCGCCTGTGCCGAGGATGATGCGCATTCGTCGCCCTTTGCGCGCAAGCGACATGATCTTACGTGTGCAGAGAACCAAAACAAAAGGAGGCCGTCATGGGCCAGTTGGTCAACGGCAAATGGGACGACGCTTGGTACGATACCAAATCGACGGGAGGTGCTTTCAAGCGCGACACCTCGCGGTTTCGCAACTGGGTGACGCCCGACGGCAGCCCCGGCCCATCGGGCGACGGCGGCTTCAAGGCTGAAAGAGGACGCTACCACCTTTATGTCTCCTATGCCTGTCCCTGGGCGCATCGCGCCTTGGTGTTCCGGCTTCTCAAGGGGCTCAAGGATCATATCGGCGTTTCCGTCGTGCATCCCCATATGCTCTCGGACGGCTGGACCTTCGCGGATGATTTCGACGGGGCCACGGGTGATCGCCTCTACGGCCTGCCCTTCGCCCGCGACATCTACATCAAGGCCGATCCCGAAATCTCGGGCCGTGTGACCGTACCGATCCTCTGGGACCGTCAGCGCGAGACCATCGTCTCGAACGAAAGCTCCGAGATCATCCGCATGTTCAACACGGCCTTCAACGATCTGACAGGCAATACCGACGACTACTGGCCAGAGGAGTTGCGCGACGATATCGAACCGATCAATGCACGCATCTACGACACCGTCAACAACGGGGTCTACAAGTCCGGCTTCGCCACCACGCAAGACGCCTATGACGCCGCCGTTTACCCCCTGTTCGACAGCCTCGAGTGGCTTGAAGACCACCTGTCGCGCAACCGCTACCTGATGGGGGACCGCATAACCGAGGCCGACTGGCGGCTCTGGACCACCCTGATCCGGTTCGACCCGGTCTATCACCTGCACTTCAAGTGCAACCGCAAGCGGCTGATCGACTATCCCAACCTCTGGGGCTTCACCCGCGAGCTTTACCAATGGCAGGCCTCCGACGGCCCGGTGTCTGAAAGCGTCCACATGGGCCACATCGTCGAGCACTATCACTACAGCCACGACACGATTAATCCCAACCGGATCATTCCCATAAACCCTGACCTCGACCATGAGGCGCCGCACGGGCGCGACGGGGTTCAGTCGGCGGCCTGACCTGCGCCGCTCCGATACTGACCGCCCCCCGGCGGCTGCCTGCACGCCGCCCGGGGGGTGCCCCAACATGCTCTTGCTCGACAGCGGTAACTTGCTAGGCTCCGACCTGTTCTACAGCGGAGTCCCCCATGCGCGCCCTTGCCCTTGCCCTTGCCCTTTCCCTTTTTTCCGGACCTGCCCTCGCGCAGACTTGCGGCGGCAGCTTTCCCGCCTTCGTCGATCAAATGCGCGCCGAAGCCCGGGACCGCGGCCATGACCAGACCACGGTGGACAGGTTCTTCCGCAATGTCCGCCGGGATCCGGATGTCATAGCCGCCGACAAGCGTCAGGGGCACTTCCAGCGCGATTTCATAGACTTCTCGGGCCGCCTGATCGCCCAGTACCGGGTCGACAATGGCCTGTACTACGCCAATCAGCTCGACAGCCTCTTCGACCGTATCGAGGCCCGCTACGGTGTCAGCCGCGGCGTGCTACTGGCCTTCTGGGCCTTCGAGACCGACTTCGGCCAGGTCCAGGGCGATTACAACACGCGCGACGCCTTGGTCACGCTGGCCCACGATTGCCGCCGCCCCGAGCTGTTCCGCCCCCATGTCTTTGCCGCGCTGGAGCTGTTCGCACGCGGTGATTTTGATCCGTCCAACACCACCGGTGCCTGGGCCGGCGAGATCGGCCAGGTCCAGATGCTGCCCGAGGACATCCTGACCAACGGCGTCGATGGCGACGGGGACGGACGCGTCACACTCAAGACCTCCTCGGCGGATGCGCTGATGTCGGGGGCGGCCATGCTCTCCGATCTCGGCTGGCGCCCCAATGAACCCTGGCTCCAGGAAATCCGCGTGCCCGACACCCTCGACTGGTCCCTGACCGGACTAGACCAGCCGCGCCCGACGTCCGACTGGGCCGCGATGGGCGTCACCGCACGCGCGGGCAACCTGCGCGGCGACCTCGACGCCGCGGTGCTGCTGCCCATGGGGCGCAATGGCCCGGCCTTCCTCGCCTACCCGAATTTCAACGTCTATTTCGAGTGGAACAAGAGCTTCGTCTACGTTCTCACCGCCGCCCATTTCGCGAACATCCTCGAAGGCGCGCCACGGTTTGATCCCCGCAACCCCGAGCCGGGCCTGTCGGGGCCGGACATCCTCGCGCTGCAGGAGAAACTCGTCGCGCGCGGCTATGACGTGGGCGGCATCGACGGCATCATCGGCGCGATGACCCGTGACGCCGTGCAAGAGGAACAGATCCGCCTCGGCATGCCTGCCGACGCCTGGCCCACAAGCGCCCTTCTCAAGGCGCTCTGACGCCCGGTTTCTTTGGGTCGAAAATACCGCGGGGGAGTCGCGCTTGCGCGACGGGGGCAGAGCCCCCCGTCCGGGACGGCGGGTGGGGCGCCTTTGCCGGGCGGGCCCGGCAAAAAGCGGCATCCCGCCGTCAGGCGACCATCTTTTCCGCCGCTTTCAGGTCCACGGACACCAGCTGGCTGACCCCCTGTTCCTGCATGGTCACCCCGAAGAGGCGGTCCATCCGGCTCATGGTCACCGCGTGGTGTGTGATGATCAGGAACCGCGTGTCGGTGCGGCGGCACATCTCGTCCAGCAGATCGCAGAACCGGCCCACATTGGCGTCATCCAGCGGCGCATCCACCTCGTCCAGAACACAGATCGGTGCCGGGTTGGCCAGGAAGACGGCAAAGATCAGTGCCAGCGCGGTCAAGGTCTGTTCGCCCCCTGACAACAGGCTCAGCGTCGACAGTTTCTTGCCGGGCGGCTGGCACATGATTTCCAGCCCCGCATCCAGCGGGTCGTCGCTTTCGACCATCACCAGCTTGGCCTCACCCCCTCCGAAGAGGTGCTTGAACAGCATCCCGAAATTCTCGTTCACCTGTTCGAAGGCGGTCAGCAGCCGTTCGCGGCCCTCCTTGTTCAGGCTGGCAATGCCCGAGCGCAGGGCACGGATCGCCTCTTCGAGGTCGGTTTTCTCCTTGAGAAGGGAATCGTGCTCTTCCTGCACCTCACGGGCATCTTCCTCGGCGCGCAGGTTCACGGCGCCCAGCGCGTCCCGCTGGCGGCGCAACCGGGCCACATCCGCCTCAATCTTCTCGGCGCCGGGCATTGTCGCGGGGTCGGCGTCCAGCCGCTCCAGCAGCTTTTGCGGCGTGACCTCCTGCGCTTCCATGATGCGTTCGGCGGCACTCTCCACTGTCTCGCGGGCGGCCTCGGTTCCTCGGCCAGTTGCTGGCGCAGATCCAGCATCCCGAGGCGCACCTCT
>NZ_JBKOTX010000119.1:0-18708 GCF_047086965.1 Roseovarius halophilus (ex Wu et al. 2025)
GCATCGTAATGGGCCTGTTCGGTCAGCGCCTGTCCGACCCCCTGCACCACCCCGCCGTGGACCTGGCCCTCGACCAGCATGGGGTTGATGAGATTGCCGGCGCTTTCGGTGCCGCGCCATCCGCGACGCTGCGGCGGAGGGGCGCCTCGGGCTTGTCGGCAGAGATCACGGCGATCTTGGCCCCCACCGGGGCCTCCTCGCCCGCCTCGGCCAGAAGGGCGGCGACGTATCCGTCGTGCCCGGCCTCGACCTCCATGGTGGACTTGTCGGTTTCCACCTCGAAGAGGATGTCGGACGCGGCGACGGCCTCGCCCGGTTCCTTGTGCCACGCGACGATCAGGCCGGTATCCTGTGCCATGCCCAGCGCGGGCATGATGACCTGACTGCCGTCCGGCAGCGTGTCCGCACCGGGCGCGGCGGTTTCCGCGGCACCCGCCGGCGCATAGCCGGCGGGGCCGGTGCCCTCCGGCGTCTCGGAGATACGCGCGATCACATCGCCGACCGGCACTGCCGCCCCGGCGGCCGCCGCGACGTCGGTCAGGTACCCGGCGCCCTGCGCCTCGACCTCCATCGTCGCCTTGTCGGTTTCCACCTCGAACAGCGCCTCGCCCTCGGTGACGGCATCACCGGGCTTCTTGAACCAGGTGACGATCACGCCCGTGTCCTGCGCCATCCCGAGGGCTGGCATGATGACATCAAGCGGCATGGATCATCTCCCCGGCGCAGAGCTTGCGTGCGTTCTCGACCACGGCCTCGGGCGTGGGCACGGTAAGATCTTCCAGCGCAGGGCTGAAGGGCACGGGCACGTCCATCGCACCCATGCGCAGAACCGGCGCGTCGAGATGGTAGAACGCCTTTTCGTTCAGGCGGCTGGCGATCTCGGCGGTGACGCCGTAGCTTTGGTGCCCCTCGTCGATGACGATGGCGCGGCTGGTCTGCTTCACGCTGTTCAGCAGTGTCGCCTCGTCGAGGGGCACGATGGTGCGCGGGTCGATCACCTCGGCGCTGATCCCTTCGGCCTCGAGCATCTCGGCGGCCTTCTCGGCCACCTGCACCATCGAGGACGTACCGATCAGCGTGATGTCGGTGCCCTGGCGTTTCACGTTGGCCTCGCCGAACGGGATCAGGAATTCCTCCTCCGGGACGGGGGCCTTGTCCTGATACATCAGCTTGTCCTCGAAGATGACGACCGGGTTGTTGTCGCGGATCGCGGTCTTCATCAGGCCCTTCGCCTCGTAGGCCGAGCTGGGCAGCGCCACCTTGAGCCCCGGAATATGGGCGACGAGCGCCTGAAGCGACTGCGAGTGCTGCGCCGCCGAGCGCCGCGTGGCCCCGAGGTTGGTCCGCAGGACCATCGGCACGGTCAGCTTGCCGCCCGACATGTAATGCTGCTTGGCCGCCTGATTGCAGAGCTGGTCCATCACCAGGTAGATGAAATCGCCGAACATCAGGTCCACGATGGGGCGCGCGCCGGTCATGGCGGCGCCGACCGCCAGACCGACGAATCCCGGCTCGGCGATGGGGGTGTCGATGACGCGTTGCGTCCCGAATTCCTCGACCAGCCCGCTCAGCACCTTGAACGGCGTGCCGGCCTCGGCGACGTCCTCGCCGATGATGAAGGTCGCGGGGTCGCGACGCATTTCCTCGGCCAGCGCCTCGTTCACCGCTTGGGATAGGGTAATCTCTCTCATGGGTCTGGCTCCTCAGGCACCGGGACGCAGGGTTGCCGGGTCGGTTTCGGCGTAGACGTGCATGTCCACTTCCTTGGCGGCGGGATAGGGCGCGGCCTCGGCGTACGCGACCGCCTCTTGCGCCTCGGTCCGTATCCGCTCGTTCATGCTGTCGATCTCTTCCTCGGTGGCGATGCCCTGCGCCACCAGCCAGCCGCGGAAACGCACGATCGGGTCGCGGTTTTCCTTCCAGTCCGCCTCTTCCTCCTTGGAGCGGTAGTATTCGCGGTTGATGTCGCCCACGTGGTGGCCGTGATAGCGATAGGTCATCAGCTCGACGAAAAACGGCCCCTCGCCCTTCCGGCAGCGGGTGGCGAGCTTGTCGGTCAACTCGTTCACGGCCAGCACGTCCTGACCGTCGACGGTGAACGAGTCGATCCCGAACGCCTCGGCGCGGGCGGTGATCGAGCCGGCCGCGATTTCCTCGGTCCTGGTGTATTCGGAATAGCCGTTGTTCTCGCAGGCGTAGATGACGGGCAGGTTCCACAGCGCGGCCATGTTCATGACCTCGTACCAGAGGCCCTGCGCCGTGGCGCCATCCCCGAAGAAGCAGACCGTCACATCGTCATGGCCCAGCACCTTGGCGCGCAGGGCCGAGCCGGTGGCGATTCCCATCGAGCCGCCCACGATGGCGTTGGCGCCAAGGTTGCCGTGGCTCTGGTCGGCGATGTGCATCGAGCCGCCCTTGCCGCGGCAATAGCCCTCTTCCTTGCCCAGAAGCTCGCAGAACATCTCCTTGAACTCGGCCCCCTTGGCCACGCAATGCCCGTGGCCGCGGTGGGTCGAGGTGATGCGGTCGCTGTCGGTCAGCGCCTCGCAGATCCCGACGGCAACGGCTTCCTCGCCCGAATACATGTGCGTCAGGCCCGGCATCTTGGCCGACAGGTACAGCTGGTTGGCGTTGTCCTCGAATGTCCGGATGCGCACCATCTGGGTGTACATCCGAAGGTAGTCATCCTTGTTGGAACTCGTCTTTTTTTTCTTGGAAGTCATTTTTGCGGTCCAGTCTTGAGCGTTTAACGGTAGATCAGGTCCGGCAGCCACATCGACAGGGCCGGCACATAGGTGATCAGGATCAGGACGGTTCCGAGCGGAACCAGGAAGGGCACCGTCGCCCGTACCGCGCTTTCGAACTTGATGTCCGCCACGCGCGCGAGAACGTACAGGACCATGCCCACCGGCGGCGTGAGCAGGCCCAGCATCAGGTTGAGCACCATCATGATCCCGAAATGGACGGGATCGACCCCGAGCTCCACGACAACCGGCAGTAGAACCGGTGTCAGGATGGTGATGGCCGCGACGGGCTCCATGAAGAAGCCCACCACCAGCAGCACGACATTGATCAGAAGAAGCACCAGCACCACGTTTTGCGTGTGGCCGAGAATTGCCTCGGCAACCATTTCGGTCACGCGGTTCGACGTCAGGATCCACGAGAAGATCGACGCCGCCGCGACGATCAACAGCACGATCGCCGTGGTTTCGATCGTATCGGCCGAAATCGCCTTGATCTTGCGCAGGGTCAGCGTGCGGTACACCACCCCGCCCAGGACAAGCGCATAGGCACAGGCCGCGATCGCCGCCTCGGTCGGGGTGAACAATCCCGCAAGGATCCCCCCGACGATGATCACCGGCGTCAGGAGCGACAGGAAGGCCCGCTTGAAGGTCAGACCCAGCATGTGCCATGCAAAGCCCGTGTCACGCCCGTAGCCGCGCACATGCGCATACCAGCCGACCATTGCCATGAGCGCCACGGCCATCAAAAGCCCCGGCAGCAGGCCCGCCGCGAAAAGCTGCCCGATCGACGTGGAGGACACGACGCCGTAGACGACCAGCGGCAGCGACGGCGGGATGAGCGGCCCGATGGTGGACGAGGCCGCGGTCACGCCAACCGCGAAGTCAGCGTCGTAGCCGCCCTTCTTCATGGCCTTGATCTCGATCGTGCCGAGCCCGCCGGCATCGGCCACGGCCGCCCCCGACATGCCGGCGAACAGCACCGAGGCCCCGATGTTCACATGGCCCAGGCCGCCGCGCATCCACCCCACGAGCGCCTTGGCGAAATCGAAGATGCGGTCGGTGATGCCAGCGTGGTTCATCAGGCTGCCGGCAAGGATGAAGAACGGCACCGCGAGCAGCGGGAAGCTGTCGACGCCATTGATCATGCGATGCATGACGACGACGTTCGGAACGGGGCTGTCGATCACGAGAAAGGCGAGAGAGGCCCCCGCCAGGGCCAGCGCGACCGGCAGGCCGATCACCAGCAGCAGGGCAAGCGTTCCGAAAAGGATCAGCATCTTTCTGGCCTCACTCTTCCAGCCCGGCAGGCACATCAGGTGCCACGTCGGTCTTGCCGTCCCTGAAATGTCGCAGGGCGACGAGGATCGAATAGATTGTCATCAGGGCGAAACAGGCCGCCACGAACCCGTAGAGGGCCGATTTCGGCACATCGATCGAGGTCATCATCTGGCGCGTGTTGCCCGCCAGCTGCACGCAAAGCCCGGTCAGCACCGCCAGAAGCGCAACGCGCATAAGATCGACAACCGTGGCCATGACGCGCGCCCCGCGCCGGGGCAGATAGCGGTAGAAGAACTCGACCGAGATATGCGTGTTGCGCCGCACGGCCAGCGCCGCGCCCGCGAAGGTCACGGCCACCAGGAGGTAGCGCGCGATCTCCTCGGTCCAGCCGATCGAGTCGTTCAGCACGTAGCGCGTGAAGAACTGCACGAACACCACGATGGCCAAAAGCCAGAAGACCACGATCACCACGCCGGTATCCACGGCCGGCACACGCGTCCATCGCGTGCGGTTGTCGGAGGTTGCGCCATTTTTCCGCATTTCGGGGTCCCGATTGATGGCATGGCGCGGCCACTCGCCGCGCGGGAAAAACGCGGGTCGCCGGTGACGGCGGCCCGGCCGGCGCGATCAGTTCAGCGCCTGAAGGCGGTCGAAGGTTTCACGATCCCACGTCGCCTCGGGGCCGTTGAGCCCTTCGGCCACCGCGTCACGGAACGGCCCGCGATCCACTTCGGCCACGGTCGTGCCCTGCTCGCGGAACCAGTCCACGAGCTCCAGCTCGGCATTGCGGATATCGGCCGAGGCCCCGTTTGCCGCGTCCTCGAGAACCTCCATCAGCGTGGCGTGGTCCTCCTCGGACATGCTGTCGGACAGGCGACCCGCCACGATCGTCAGCAGCGCATCGGTGATGTGACCGGTCAGCGTGATGTAGTCCTGAACCTCGTGAAACTTCTTGAACTGGATGGTCGGCAGGGGGTTTTCCTGCGCGTCCACGACCCCCTGTTGCAGCGCGAGATAGACCTCGGAGAACGCCATCGGCGTCGCGTTGGCGCCGACCGCCTCGGGGAACATCTTGTACAGCGAGGCGTTCGGAACGCGGATCTTCATGCCGTCCATGTCGTCGGGCGTGGTGATCTCGGCGTTCGAGGTCACGTGCCGCTGCCCGTAATAAACCAGCCCCGCGATATCGTCGCCCGTGGCATCGGTGTAGCCGGCCGAGAGATCCCGGAACAGCTCGGAATCGCGGTAGGCTTCCCAATGCGCGTAATCGCGGAACATGAACGGCGCGCTGCCGATGGCCATGGGCCCGTACCGGCGGCCCGCGAAGAACTGGCCGTCATAGATGATATCCACCGTCCCGAGGCCCAGACCCTCGGCCAGATCGACCTGCTTGCCCAACGACGAGGCGGGAAAGACCTCGATCGTGTAGCGCCCGTCGGTCCGCTCCTCGAACGTCTCGGCCGCTTTTTCGGCCCAGGCGTGATAGGGCGATTGCGCCTCGTAGACATGCCCCCACTTCAATTCGGTCTGCGCCGACGCCGCATCGGCGCCGGCGATCGCCATGACCGCGCCCGCGAATGCCGTGCGGAACGTGAATTTCGTCATCGTGTCGTCCTCCCTCTCTAGCGGAATGGCCCGGGGCGCCAGTGCCCGACCACTCGATATGCGCATACTGTGTGCGGGGCGCGCCTTGTGTCAATAAATTTTTAAATCGTTTAAATATTGGTTTAAACGAATAAAATGTTGCGATGGCAAGACCCTGGATTTTATGCCAGTCTCGGGTCAGAAAATTGATCCCGGCCACTGGCGGCACTCCGAGGATGACCAGAAAAAACAAAGCCCTGACACAGAAAGCCATCGCGCAGGCGCTCGGCGTCTCGGTCGCGACAGTGTCGCTTGCCCTGCGCAACAGCCCGCTCATTCAGGCCAGTACACGGGAGCGCGTGCACCGCTATGTCAGCGAGGTGGGCTACGTACAGAACCGGGCGGCCACGGCGCTCCGGACGGGGCGCACCCGAATCATCGGCGTGGGGTTCCATGACATCGTGCACCCGTTCTTTGCCGAGATGCTGGCGGCGACCGAGGCGAAACTGTCGGACGACGGTGAGGCCATCTTCGTCAACAGTCACGACGACGACCTGGACAGGCAGGCCCGGTTCGTGTCCTCCCTCATGGAACACGGCGCCGACGGCCTGATCCTGTCCCCCGCCCTCGGCACGCGGGAAAGCGATCTGCAGCCATTCCGGGACAGCGGCGGCGCCGTCGTGCTGATCGTGCGCTCCATCCCCGACACGTCCCTCGATCATGTCATCAACGACGATCCCGAATGCATGCGATTGGCGACAACCCACCTGCTGAACCTTGGCCACGACCGCATCGTCATGCTGGGCGGCAAGCCCGGCACGACAACGGCTGACGGCCGCTACGAAGGCTTCCTGCGCGCCATGCGCGACAAGGGTCTTGATCCCGGTCGCGACGCCTGGATCGACGGCCCGGCGAAACGGCTGGAGGGTCACGCGGCGGTGCGGCAGCTCTGGGAAACGGGCGCCCGGTTGCCGACAGCGATCGCCTGCTTCAACGATCTGGTCGCCTTCGGCGCGATGAGCGCCCTTGCGGAACTCGGCATCGAGGTGGGCCGCGACGTGGCCGTCGTGGGCATCGACGACACCGACGAGGCACAGGTCTCGTTCCCGCCTCTGACCACCGTGACCAACAACGCGAAGGTGATCGGCCGTACCGCCGTGGACATCCTGCGCCAGCGTCTGGCCGACCCGGAAAGCGGCCCCCTCCAGCAGCGGCTGACGCCCTATATATCGATCAGGGAAAGCTGCGGCGCCAACCGGGCGTGACGCCGTCGCCCCGGCCCCAACTGGCCGGCGACCGGCCGGATCAGGCGGCCCCCTTGCCCTCGGCGGCCCAGATGGCGCCACGCCTGATGATCTCGGTGACCTGCGGCAGCTTGAGATCGGCCAGTTCGTGGCCGATGGAACAATAGAACACGCGCCCCTTGTCCCAGCGGCGTTTCCAGACGACCGGGATGACCGTCCCCTCGATCCACCACAGGTGATCACCCGAGAAGGTGGTGGTGGCCAGCACCTCGTTGGAGGGATCGACGAGCATGTAATACTGTTCCGACGTCAGGCGGAAGCTCTTGATCCCTCGGACGATCGGATCGTCCGGCTTGCAGACGGTCACGTCGTAATCGATGTAGTCCTCGCGCGGTTGCAGGTTGTCGGGCCATCCCGGCGGATGGGCCACGAACTGCCCGCCGATCAGGAAGTGATAGGTTGGCCTGTCCCGGAACGCGTCCCCCATGTGACCGTGCCAGCCGGCAAGCCCGCAACCATTCGCGACAAGTTCCAGCAGGCCGTCTTCCTGCGGCTTGGTCATGTTCCCGAATTCTTCCCTGTGCCCGGATCGTGCCGACGACCAGATCGGGGTTATGAGGTCGAGACCGGACAGATCATCAGGCCGTTCAAGCGGCGCCAGCGTGTCATAGGTGACCACGTCAAAGCCGTTCTCCGCGAGAAGCGCGCGGTACCAGTCGGCGAAGTCGGTCGGCGCATGTCCTTGCCAGCCCCCGACAAAAAGAGCGGCTTTCATGTTCGGTCCTTTCTCAGGAAATTGAGCATCGCCGCCATGTCCCGGTCGGCGTACCCGGCCTTTTCGGCGGTTTTCAGTTCCTGCAACGTGACCTGCCCCTGTGGCATGGCCACGCCCAGCGTTGCGGCCAGCGCCGCGGTGACCTCCATGTCCTTGCGTGCCAGCGAGACGGTGAAGGTCACGTCGTGCGCGTGTTCATCAAGGTAAAGCGGCTTGCGGTACTTGAGCATCGGCGCGCAGGCGGCGCTGGCCTCGATCACCTCGAACGCCGTCTCGGGGGGTATTCCCGACGCCTCGGCCATCGTCATCGCCTCGGCCAGTGTCTGGTTGATCCCGTGGATGAGCGAATTGACCGCCAGCTTCATCACGGCGCCGGCCCCGGGCTTGCCAAGGCACAGGGTCCGTTTGCCCATCGCCGCGAAAACCGGCCGGAGCGGGGCGGCCTGTTCCTCGGTGCAGCCGGCCATGATCATCAATTCCCCGGCCGCGGCCGCCTGTGTCGCGCCGGAAACCGGGGCGTCGACAACCTGCGCCCCGTCGGGCGCGGCAGCGACCAGATGCGACACGTGATCGGGGCTCATTGTCCCCATCTCGATGAAGATCCGCGCGCCGGGCGTGGCGAAAAGCCCTGCAGGGCCGGTATGAACGGCCAGCGATGACGCGTCGTCGGCCAGCATCGTCATGACGATGTCGGCGGCCTCGGTCAGCGCGGCGGGGCTGCCGGCGGCGTCACAGCCCAATTCGTGCGCCAGGTCGCGCGCCTTGTCCGGCGTCCGGTTCCACAGCGTGAGGTCGTGGCCCGCCCGCGAAAGGTTGCCCGCCATGTGCGCGCCCATCCGCCCCAGACCCGCAAAGCCGATACGCATCAGGCCACGCTCTCGGTCCCGAGGCCGGAAATGGCCTGAATGAGGTTGTCCTCCGTCACTTCCTCGGACGCGAAAGTCCGCGTGATGCGGCCGTTGAACATCGCGATGATCCGGTCACTGACATGCAGCACTTCGGGCATTTCCGAACTGATGACGATCACGGCATAGCCCTGCGACGCCAGTTCGCGGATCAGCTTGTGGATCTCGGACTTGGACCCGACATCGATACCGCGGGTCGGCTCGTCCACGATCAGCACGTTCGGATGCATCGACAGCCATTTCCCGATCACGATCTTCTGCTGGTTGCCGCCGGAAAGGTTTCCGACGGTCTGCCGCCACCCCGGCGTCCGGATATCGAGCTTGTCCCGGTACTGGTCGAAAATGGCGATCTCGGCGCCATCGCTCACGAAGGGGCCCGCGGTCAGGTCCGACACCTGCGGCAGGGTCATGTTGTCCCGGCAGTTCATGCCCAGCACCAGCCCCTGGTCCTTGCGATCCTCCGGCACGAGGCTGATGCCCTTCTCGATCGCTTCCGCCGGCGAGTTGATCCGGACCTCTTCGCCGTTCAGCACGATCTCGCCCGCCGAGGGGTCACGGAGGCCGAAAAGCGTCTCGGCGATTTCCGTCCGGCCCGCACCGACAAGACCGTAGAAACCCACGACCTCGCCCGAGCGGACCTGGAAACTGACATCCTCGAACAGGTCGCCGCAGCTCAGGTTGCGCACCTCGATGGCGACCGCCCCGAGCTCGTGATGGGACGCGTTGCGCGTCAGGTCGAGCTTTCGGCCGATCATCAGCTGGGTGATCTCGTCCTCGCTGGTCTCGGCCGTCGTGAGCGTTCCGCGGTACTGGCCGTCACGCAGCACGCTGATCCTGTCGGTGATCCGGAAAATCTCTTCCATGCGGTGAGAGATGTAGATGATACCGACGCCCGTCGCCTTGAGGTCCTCGATCACGTCGAAAAGGACGACCTTCTCGGCATCCGTCAGCGAGGCCGTCGGCTCGTCGAAGATCACCGCCTTGGCATCGACGGTCAGGGCGCGGGCCATCTCGACCATCTGCTGGTTTGCCACCGACAGGTCGCCAACGCGGGTCCGCGCGTCGAAGCCGACCTTGAGCTTGCCAAGTATCTCGTCGGTCTGGGCATAGAGGGTTGCCCAGTCGACGCGGCCGAAGCTCTTGCGCGGCAGTTCGCCGAGGAAGATGTTCTCGGCCGCCGTCAGCTCGGCCGCGAGGCTGAGTTCCTGGTGGATGAACACGATGCCCTCCCCCTTGGCCTGCAGCGGCGATGTCATCACCACGGGCTGCTCGGCCACGAAGATGCGGCCCTCGTCGGGTTGGTAGATCCCGCCGAGCACCTTCATGAGGGTCGATTTCCCGGCGCCGTTCTCGCCCATCAGGGCGTGCACCTCGCCGGGCATCACGTCGAACGAAACCTGGTCGAGCGCGCGGACACCGGGGAAGGTCTTGACGATCCCTTCCAGTCTCAATGCTGGGGATTGGTCACTCATGTCTTCAACTCCTCCCTGGCCTTGACGTTCAGCTGCTTGTCGAGGAACAGCACCGAGATCAGGATCAGGCCGATCACGAGGTTGACCGTCGACGTGTCGGCGCCGATATGCGCCAGCCCCTTGCGCAACAGCTGTATCGCGAGCACGCCGCCGAAGGTCGAAATGATCGAGCCCGCGCCGCCGGTCAGCTTGGTTCCGCCCAGCACGACGGCGGTGATGATCCACAGCTCGTACAACTCGCCGTCATTGGGGTTGACCGAACCGGATTCCGAGTAGAACACCACCGCCGACAGCGCCGCGAGGAAGCCGATGATCATGAAGTTGATCATCATGTGCGGCCCGACACGGATGCCCGCGTTCACGGCGGCCTCGCGGTTGTCACCGATGGCATAGGCGTTGCGCCCGTGAACCGTCTTGTTCATCAGGAACCAGATCGCGCCCGTCACCAGCAGCAGGAACCATGTCGCGGTGTGCAGCCCCAGCAATTGCGCCTCGGCAAAATCCACCAGCGTCCAGTTCAGGTGGCTGGTGGGCTGCTCGCCATTGTACATGAAGACCAGCCCGCGATACCCCAGCATCGCCCCCAGGGTCACGATGAAGGCGTCAACGCCGGTTTTCCAGACGATCAGCCCGTTTATCGCGCCCAGCACGATGCCGGTGAGCAGCGCCAGCAGCCAAGCCACGGGGATCACCCAGTCACCGAGCCCGGCAAAGACAGGCCATGTCATGCTGTCCAGCAGGATGACCGCGCTCATGGCGAAGATGGCCCCGACGCTCAGGTCGATGTTGCCGTTGATCATGACGATGGTCATGCCCATGGCGATGATGCCCAGCGGCGCCGACTGCTTGAAAAGCAGCAACATGTTGCCCGCGTCCATGAAGGCCTTGTCGCTCAGGGAAAGGTATTCCCCGGCCACACTGAAGAAGATCAGTTCCAGAACGATGAAGCCCCATATGGCGCCCCGTTTCAGATAACTGCCGAGTTTACCTGCTTGCATGATCTTTCCTCCCCGTCACGCGATCGGTGACCAGAGCCGGCCCCGCTTGGCCGCGATATCGAGCCAGACCGCGAGGATGATGATGACCCACGTGACCACGTACTGGACATAGAACTGCAGCCCCATCAGCAGCAGACCGTTCTGGATGAAGCCGAGGATCAGCACGCCGATCACGGTCTTGAAGATCGTGCCGGCCCCGCCCATAAGCGACGCACCGCCAAGGATGACCGCCGCCAGAACCTCGAGCTCCAGTCCCTGCCCCACCGTGTTCTGGCTACCAAGGCTGCGGCTGGCCTGGATAAGCCCGGCGGTCGCGACGCAGAATGCCGAGACGATGTAACAGCTGAACACCACGCGGGCGCGGCGGATCCCCGAGAAGGTGGCCGCCGTGCCATTCCCGCCCACGGCATAGACCTTGCGGCCGAACGGGGTCTTGGCCAGCATGATGCCCAGCACGGCCGCGAGAAGGGCGAACACCAGGATCGGCACCGGCACGCCAAGCGCCTCCCCCTGTCCGAAAACGCTGAACCACGTGCCCTGCTTGTCGTCGATATCCATGTTCTTGCCGCCCGAATAGGTGAGCGTCAGGCCATGAATGGCCGACAGCATCCCCAACGTGACGATGAGCGAATTGAGCTTGAGATAGCCAACAAGGAACCCGATGAAGGCGCCAAGCGCGAGGGTCATCGCGAACATCGCCGGAATGGCCAGCCCCGGACCGATCTTGTCATGCAGGTCAAGCACGACGATCGTCGAGAACGACATCATCGAGCCGACCGACAGGTCGAGGTTGCCGCTGATCACGACGAAGGTCACGCCCAGCGCCATCACCCCGAGGATCGCCGAGGAACGGATCACGCCCATCACGTTGTCGGGGTCGAGGAACCGCTCGTTGGCCAGCGTGAAGCCGACGATGAAAAAGACGAAAGCCACGAGAATGCCTTGGCGCGCCAGGACCCCCCCGATGGCCTCTTTCGAAAATGCAGTTGGCATGCTTTCCTCCCTGCGCAGCCCGTCCCGCGCGATGACACTTCGGTTCGCCGCGCGGGCGTGATCAGACAAGCACCATGCCGCCATCGATCATGACGACCTGTCCGGTCATGTAGTCACTGTCGCCCGAGGCCAGGAACGTCGTGGTGCCGGTGACGTCCGCCGGCCGGGCCACGCGCCCCTTCAGGATATCCGCGGCGAACTCCTCCATCGCCTGCCCCGGACGCTCGGCCGCGCCGATCTCGATGAGGTCCTGATCGACCTGTTCCCACATCTCGGTCGCCACGACCCCGGGCGCGAACGCGGTCACGGTGATATCGTTCTTGGCGAACTCGCGCGCGCCCGATTGGGTGAGCGACACCACCGCCCACTTGCTGGCGCAGTAAGGCGCGACATTGTCGAAACCCTGCCGGCTCGCGATGCTGGCGGTGTTGATGATCTTGCCGCCGGTTCCCTGCGCGATCATCTGCCGCGCGGCCTCCTGCATCCCGATCAGGCAGCCGAGGCCGTTCACGTCCATGATGAAGTGCCAGTTGTCCTCGGTCACGTCCATGAGGTTCATGGGCTTGTTCACGCCGGCATTGTTGAATTTCACATCCAGTTTGCCGAACTGCGCGACCGTGGTGTCGATCATGGCCCGGACCTTGTCGCGATCCGTCACGTCGACCTGCGCGTGCATGATCTTCCCGCCGCCGCGTGCCGCGCGCTCGCGGGCCTGGTCGGCCACGGCCGCGACCTTGGCGCCGTCGATGTCGGCAAAGCAGACGTCGGCCCCTTCGTCCAGCAGCGCCTCACCGATCGCGCGCCCGATACCCTGCGCGGCCCCGGTCACGATGCAGGAGCGTCCTGAAACACGGCCCATCGCAGAACTCCGGTCATTTCCTGAACAAAAAAAGCGACATGCGCGGGGCCCTCAAGCCCCGCGCAGCCGGGAGATGCTTCAGAAGACGGGCTTGTCGAACGCGTCCATGTTGTCTTGCGTGATCTTCGGCGTGTCGAAGTAGTTGAGGAACGGAACGTCCTCGCCGTTGAGCACGTCGATCGCCGTCTGAAGCGCCGCTTCCGCGTCGTCGACCGGCGACTGGTAGATCGAGCCCCAGTACTCGCCGCGCCCCATCGCCTCGTACCCGACGGCGAAATTTGTCGCGCCGACGAAGGTGATGTCGCCGGCGCGGTCAGCGGCCTTGGCCGCGTTCAGCGCGCCCACGCCCATGTTGTCGTCGCCTGCATAGACACCGTCAATGTCGTCATACTTGACGAGGAAGGCCTCCATGACCTTCTGGCTCTTCTCGCGGTTCCAGTCGCCCGGCTGGGTCTCCACCAGGGTCACTTTGGGGCAGACCTCGGGCAGGCGGTCCTCGAAGCCCTTGGCGCGCTCGATCGCGGTCGTGTAGCCCGGCTGGCCGGAAATCTGCACGATCTGCGCCTCGTTCTCCATGCCGCGTTCCTTGAACCGGTCGCACATGATCTCGGCCGAGCTGGCGCCCTGCATGATGTTGTCCGGGCCCGAGAAGGACGCCACGAAGTCGAAGCCCTGCTCGTCGATGTTGGAATTGGTGACGATCACCGGGATATCGGCCTGGAACGCCTTGCGGACGGCCGGGATCACGGCCTCGCCGTTTGTCGGCCAGATGATGATCGCGTCAACGTCCTGCTGGATGAGGTCCTCCATCTGTGCGATCTGGCGCGCGACATCGCCGCCCGCGTCCAGCACCACGGTCTCGACGCTGTCGTTCGCCTCGGCCGCGGCGATGAAGGCCTGCTCGTAGGTCGTCTGGTAGCTGTCGACGCCCACGTTGTTCTGGGTGATGCCGATCTTCAAGGTTTCGGCGGACACCGCCCCGGCAAGGGCTGTTCCCGCAAGGGCGGTCGTGAGGGCCAGTGCCGCTCGGATCGAATTCGTCATTCCGTTTCCTCCCAAATTCGCGATTGCGCGATCAATTCTTCCTCGTGGATGGCGCAGCCAGTTACGGCCGGTCTCCACCCGTCTTGCGAGCATCGCAATTTCGTGTCCGCTGACCGCCCCCTTATTTATCCATTCTGGATATCTAGACGTTCATTTTGGATATTTGGCTTCTGTAAGGATAGTATCAATTTGAACAGGATGGAGGAAACTTGATGCCAAGCCAACGAAACCCCGCCCCGGAAAGAGCCCGTCGCGCCCCCATGAACATGCCTGCAGACGAAAATATCCACAACGGACAAGATGCGCGCGGCACGGCCGAGCGGGCGGCAACGTCGCGCAATGCCGAGACCGATGGCGTTGCACTTTTTCTGGAAGAACTGTTCGCCGAGATCGAGACCTATATCGAACCCTCGGCCCCCAATCCCTACCTGATGATGAGCCTGCACCTGCTGCGCAGCCATGGCGAGGGGCGCACTGTCACGCCGTCCTCGATGGCGGGCGCCTCGGGGGTGCCCTACGCCACGGCGACACGGAAACTGGCCGAGATGCAGAAGGCCGGCCTGATCGAACAGCGCCCGCGATCCAAGAGCGGCAAGAGCTTTTCCCTGCATCCCAGTGACGCGCTTCTCAACCGATGGAGCCAGCTGGTCGACAGGATACAACGGCTCGCCGCGCGACGGCTGGCCCCCGCGGGCGGCACCGCCGGGGAAACCGAGTATTATTACGGCGACACCTACCAGCCGGGCCGCGCGCTGCTGCAACCGCCGCAGGTCCTGCCCGACCCGCTCAAGCTGCCCGGCGGGGCGCGCATCCTCGTGCACGGGGACCCGACCTTCATGGTCATGGAGAACCTCAAGCGCCAGTTCGAACAGATCATCGGAACGAACATCAACCAGCGCGCCTTCTCGATCGACCGTTTGCGCGAGGAAGCCATCCGCAACAGCACCCGCCCGACAAGCCGGTATGACCTGATCGCGGTCGATCTGCCGTGGATCGGGGAGTTCGCCACGCGCGGCGTGCTGCGGCCGCTTGACCAGGTCATGGACGTCTCGCGCCTCGATCCGGGCGACTTCCACACCGCTGGCTGGCGCGCGGCCCACTGGGGTGGGCATCCCTACGGCGTGCCAAGCCAGACCACGCCGGAGTTGATGTTCTACCGCCGCGACTGGTTCGCCGAGGCGGGGCTGGAGCCGCCCGTGTCGACCGATGCGGTCCTCAGGGCCGCGGAGGAACTGCACGCCCCGCACCGCGGGCGCTACGGGGTGGCATGGAACGCGGCGCGGGGCACCGCGTTGGGCCACACCTTCATGATGACCTTGGCCGATTTCGGCCAGCCGATCATCGACATGCCCGCGATCGCCGGGGGGTTCGACGCCGACAACCTTGACCGTGGCCCGCTGCGCCCGATGATCGACACGCCGGTCGCGCTCGAGGCGGCGGAATACCTGATGGCGCTGATGGCGTTCTCGCCGCCCGACATCCTGTCCATGTCGTGGTACGAACGCATCCGGCCCTTTGCCGCCGGGCAAGTCGCCATGGCCTACGGCTACACGTTGCTCGCGCCCTATTTCGAGCTTGATCCGGGCTCGGCCGCGTACGGGAACACGGGCTACATGCCGCACCCGCCCGGCCCGTCCGGCACGCCGGTCGCCCCGGTCGGGGGCTACGTGCTGGGGATCCCGGCCAACCTGTCGCCGGACAGGCTTGACGATGCCGTCGAGGCGCTGATCGCCTTCACCTCGCCCGAGGCGCAGAAACTTTACGTGCAGAACGGCAGCCGCACCGCGCCACGCTATTCCGTTGGCATGGACCCGGAGGTGCGTCGCCTGTCCCCGATCTTCGAAACGGTCGACCAGATGTCGTGGCGCGACGAGCTGCAATTCTGGCCGCGGCCGCCCGTGCCCCAGATCTCGGAAATCATCCAGATCTGCGGACACGAGTTCCACGACATGCTGCGCGGTATCGTGACGCCGCGCACAGCGCTGGCCCGCGCCCAGAGCCGGGCCGAGGACGCAATGCGAGACCCGGTCACCTAAGGGAGGAAATCCATGGACCCGAACCGACTGAAGGGCAAGAACATACTGATCACGGGCGCTGCCCGTGGCATGGGTGCTGCCAACGCCGAACATTTCGCCGGGCAGGGGGCGAATGTCTGCCTCGGCGATCTTGACACGGACGCCGCGCAGGCGGTCGCAGACGCGATCAACGCCCGCGGCAACGGCAGCGCGATCGCGGTAAAGATGGACGTGACCAAGCGCGAGGACAACGCCGCCGCCGTTGCCGCGACAGTCGACGCCTTCGGCAACATCAATGTCGGCCTCTTCAACGCCGGCCTGAACAAGCCCCGGTTCTTCATGGATATCGACGAAGACAACTGGGACATGATCATGAACGTCAATACCAAGGCGATGTGGCTGGGCATGCAGGAGACGGCCAGGCAGATGATCGCGCAGGGCAAGCAGGACTATCCCTACAAGCTGATCAATGTCGGCTCCATCGCGTCACGCAAACCGCTGGTCGACGTGACGGTGTACTGCACGTCGAAATACGGCTGCCTGGCGTTGACGCATTGCGGCGCCATCGGCCTGGCCGAGCACAACATCACCGTGAACGGATATGCCCCCGGCGTTGTCGTCACGCCCCTGTGGGAACAACTCGACAAGGACCTTGTCGATATCGGTTTCAAGGAACGCGAGGGGCAGGCCTACGACGACATCGTGCGCGACGCGCTGCAGATCAAGCGCGTCTCCTACCCCGATGACGTCACCGGGACGGCCGCGTTCCTCGCCAGCCCCGACAGCGACTACATGACGGGCCAGATGATCCATATCGACGGCGGCTGGTGCATCCAGTAGCGCCGCGACGCTTCCCGAAATTCACGTAAAAGCATCGGGCGACCGGATCGCCCAAAGGAGAAAAACATGTCACGCGCATTGATGCCCAACATGCTCACGCCGCAGGATCTGGAACCGAGCTGGCAGTGGGAGGCCAAGCTGCCGTCGGCGGGCCACATGTCCGTCGACTTCGAACGCCGGATCGACCATGACCGGCTGCGCCGCTACCGCTTGGCGCGCACGCGGCAAAGCCTGCAGAACTCGCAAGCCGGCTCGCTGCTGCTGTTCGACGTCAACAACATCCGCTACGTCTCGGCCACCAAGATCGGCGAATGGGAGCGGGACAAGATGTGTCGCTTCTGCCTGCTGACCGGCGACGACTCGCCTTATGTCTGGGATTTCGGCTCGGCCGCGGTGCACCACCAGAAGTATTCCGACTGGCTGGAACCCGATCACTGCCTCGCCGGGGTCGTCGGCATGCGCGGCACGATCCCGCCCGAATTCGGCCTGATGCGCAAATACGCCAAGATGATCGCCGAGCTGATCAAGGACGCGGGCATGGCCGACATGCCTGTCGGTGTGGATTATGCCGAAACGGCGATGTTCCACGCCCTGCAGGAAGAAGGCATCAAGGTCGTGGACGGCCAGCAGATCATGCTGGCCGCGCGCGAGATCAAGAACTGGGACGAAATCCAGCTTCTGACGCAGGCGGCCAGCATGGTCGATGGCGTCTATCACATGATCTACGAGGAACTGAAGCCGGGCGTGCGGGAAAACGATATCGTCGCCATGTCCAACAAGCTGCTCTACGAAATGGGCTCCGACGACGTCGAAGCGATCAACGCCATTTCGGGCGAACGCTGCAACCCGCATCCGCACAACTTCACCGACCGTCTGATCCGACCCGGCGATCAGGCATTCTTCGACATCCTGCAATCCTACCAGGGCTACCGGACGTGCTATTACCGCACGTTCAACGTGGGCCGCGCGACACCGGCGCAGACCGACGCCTATGTCAAGGCACGCGAATGGATCGACGCCTCCATCGCGATGATCAAGCCCGGCGTGACCACCGACAAGGTGGCCGCGGTCTGGCCGACGGCGGAAAGCCTTGGCTTCCCCAACGAGGACGCGGCCTTCGGCCTGCAATTCGGGCACGGGCTTGGCCTCGCGCTGCATGAACGCCCGATCATCAGCCGGGCCGTGTCGCTCGATCACCCGATGGAAATCGAGACAGGCATGGTGTTCGCATTGGAAACCTATTGCCCCGCCGCCGACGGCTATTCGGCCGCGCGGATCGAGGAAGAGGTCGTGGTCACGGAAACGGGTTGCGAAATCATCAGCCTGTTCCCCGCCGAAGAGCTGCCGATCGCGAACCGCTACTGACCCGCTTTGCGCCCGGCCTGAACGGCCGGGCGCCTTTCGCGTGGGTCATCAGGCCCCGCGGAAAAACCGCGCCAGCCGGCCGGACCAGCAAAACATGAAACATCATTGCGTCTTCATCCTGAGCGGGTAATCATCGCGGAGCAGATGCGGGGGCGCACGCGCGGTATCGGCGCGGGAATCCTTGAGCCCGGAAAAAGGCCGCAAATCAAAGAGGGAGGACGCCATTTCATATTCGAACGCGATCGAGCTGCTACGCCTCGCCGACCTTGCGACAGCGCGGTATCGTGGTGTCACGCTGTCCGAGGTTTCAGAAGAGTTCGACGTGCACGAACGCACCGCACAGCGCATGGTGCGCGCCCTGTCCGAGGTATTCCCGCATGCCGTGGAAGTCCTCGAGGGCGATGACCGGAAACGCCGCTGGAAAATGCGCGAGGTTCCGGTGGCGCGCATGCGGCTGGAGGGGGCGGCCGAGCTCGAGGCGCTGGAATCGGGAATCATGAAATCACCGCGCTTTATGCGCCAAGCGCCCGGCCCGATATTGGGCTCGGCGACGAGGTCGGCGTGGCGTTCGCGCCGGGCAAGCGGGTGGTCC
>NZ_JBKOTX010000120.1:0-18389 GCF_047086965.1 Roseovarius halophilus (ex Wu et al. 2025)
TCGATCTCGACCAACGGATCGCGCTTGGCATCGAGGCTCGCATACCGGTCCGAAAGATCAAAGAAACCCATCTGCGCCATCGTCTTACCCCCATCACGGTTTGCCACCCCATCATACCGCAGCGCCGGGTTCAGGGCAATTTTTCGAGGTGCCCATCAATATCGCGCGCAATCAGGGCATCGGTTTTGTATACCTGATCAGTCATTAAAAATACCCCTGCTTTTTTTTGATTTCCATGGACGCACCCGCATCATGGTCAATGGCGCGGCCTTGGCGTTCGGATGTGGTGGTCAGCAGCATTTCTTGGATCACTTCTGGCAATGTCGTTGCCTGTGATTCAACGGCACCGGTTAGCGGATACATTGAGTGCTTGTGCTTGAGCCTGAGAAAATAGCGAACTAATTGATTTCATTTCGGATCTATTTAGTAGCACTTGGCCTCCATAGATTGAAAAGAGGACGATGTTTAACATTAGAAATAGTGGACCCAAGAGATACGTGATAAAGACAAGTATCGTAAGAATTGAAATAAAATTGGCGCAGAGGTTTATTAGTGGGAAAATAATCTCTGCAACCAGCCCATTAACACGTGGCGTAGGCAGCGAAATTAGTTGGCTTTCCTCATATTGGTCATCTAGCTTATGCTTCAATCTTAAAATATTATTATTTAGAAATAATGTTAAGTTAAGTCCGGTATTTTGCGCGATTTTAATTTGTATCCAATAACAATATATCCGAGCAGTACTTACTATCAATAGCAACAATACGGAAATAATAAATGCGGTGTGTGTGGATATGTTGGAAAACATTCCAAAGCTTGATACCAAGTTACTAACCTTACCTGCAACCATTGCAAACAAATCAGGCGAAATAAGGATAATGAACGTATCCATAATTATGACAATACAAAAAATTAGCGCGAAAAATAAAATATTTTGTGTTGGTACAAATTTCCAAAATAGATCAATTCTTGAAAGTATTAACATACGTTTAATCTTTTTTTATAGCTATTACAAAGTAACCATAGCACCCTAAGCTACTAGTATTATTAGCGTCGGAAGTTTTTTCAACCTTATTCAAATATCTCGTTAACAGCCTTGTTAGAATTTTTCGGAAAATCCGATTTGGTTCCACAATATTATAGTGAGAAATGATATAGTTGAGTCGCTTAATTTCGCTGTTTACATATGAAATATAGTTTCCGCTGGCACGAATTTGGGAGAGCTCAAAGCCTAAACGCTCAAAATGATGCTTGTAAAAATAAATATTGAAACCAGTAGCAAAATGGTAAGGTGCAAAGTGCGTTAAACTGTTAAAAGGCGCCGTTATAATTAGTTTGCCGCCAGGTTTTACCAATTTAGAGAACTTTTCAAAGGCTAGCACTGGGTCAACAACGTGCTCCAATACCTCAGTGCACATCAAGTTATCATATGTAGTGCTCTCGTCAATATCATAAAGATCGCAAACAAGGTCTAAGTGCGACGTATCCCATACGCCAGTTTGCAATCCAGTACTATCCCCTTCGCCGTTATATTCAGCAACATCCTGAGCTATGTATTTTAGGTGTAAACAATGTTTTTTATATTGCTGCTCACCTGCACCTACATCTAGTATCGACTCCCCCGCCGGTAATCGACCCAATGTATCGCGTAACCAATTGTTTCGTATCTCTTCAACTGACAGCATCATTTTTTTCCTCTTTTTTAACGAACTCGTCGAAATGACGCAACGTTGCGAACAATTGCGCCATCTGATCGATGGGGATCATATTTGGGCCATCTGACGGGGCATTATCTGGATCTTGATGAGTTTCAATGAATAAAGCGGACACACCAACGGCACATGCCGCGCGTGCCAAAAACGGTGCAAATTCGCGCTGTCCGCCCGAGGTGGTCCCTTGTCCACCGGGTTGTTGCACTGAATGTGTTGCATCAAATACGACTGGATATCCTGTTTGCGCCATGGTGGGCAGGCCACGGAAATCACTAACCAATGTGTTATACCCGAACGATGTGCCGCGATCACACAGCATAATCACATCATTTCCCGTGCTGGCTATTTTTTCGGCAACATTGCCCATACATTCCGGAAATTGTACCTCCGAGCTTTCAATAGAGACCGTAGGTCAGGCAGCGTCATATGTTCTGGCGATCCTCTGAAAAACAGTGTTCTCGGCCAGCAGGGCCTCCCAAGTGTCGCAACCGACCACGCGGCCTTCTTCCATCACAACGATGCGGTCGCAGCGTTGAACGGTGCTGAGACGATGCGCAATCATCACCACGGCCTTCTCCTCTGGCAGCGCGTCGATAGCGGCCATGACCTCACGCTCGGTTAGGTTGTCTAGCGCACTCGTGGCTTCGTCGAGTACGATCAGGTCGGCATCGTGGTAGAGCGCGCGAGCGATCCCTATACGCTGACGCTGCCCGCCGGAAAGCCGCACGCCTCGCTCGCCAACGATCGTATCGTAACCCTGAGGCAAGTCATTCATGACGAAGGCATCAATATTGGCGATCCGTGCAGCACGGCTTAGACGGTCAATGTCCACCTCCTCCGGCGCCATTCCAAGAGCTATATTTTCGGTAACGCTTGCATCTATCAGGAAGATGTCCTGCGGGACGTAGCCGACGGTCTGTTGCCATGCGCGAAGGTTCTCTGGCCCAAGCCTTTGGCCGTCGACCCGGATTGCGCCAATCGTGGGCTCAATCAGTCCAAGCAACAAATCAGCCAATGTCGTTTTTCCCGCACCTGTACTTCCTACAACGCCAATCTTCTCACCAGCCCTTATTGAAAAGCTAACGCCTGCCAATCCTGGACGATCAGCATTAGGATAGGAATAGGACACTGTCTCAAGCGTGATGTTTGCACTCATTCCCATCGCGACGGGTGGAGTAGCTAGTAAACTGCTCCCAATATTAAGTGTGACTAGGTCATTGTGCAGGGCCTCAACAGCCGGTCTTCCATACTGCAACTGCGTAAGGCCCTGGTAGACGCGCTGCAACTCGGGGATCAGCCGTTGCCCTGCAAAGGCAAACACCCCCAGGAGCGGCAGCACACCGCCGAGGGCCTGGCCGGACTCAATCCCTTCGGGATCGAGGAGAACGAGAGCGAGCACGACCATGCCACCGAACGCAAGTCCTTGAAGCACGAAACTTGGTGCTTCGCCAACAACCTGGGCCCCTACCTGCGTCCATGCCATTTCACGCGAGGGTTTTTCGAACCGCTCCAGGTAAGATTTTTCACGCCCAAGGAGCTTTATATCCTTGACCCCTCCAAGTGCTTCGGTCGCGATCCTGTAGCGCCCCTTATTTGCTTGCAGACGCACCTCACCCAATTGTGTCAGGATCCTTTTGCTGAAAAGGAAGATCCCGCCGTAGACCGTTCCAAGCACTACCAAACAGGCCAGCGTGACGGCCCAGTTGACCCAAAGAAGAAGGCCTGTGATCGCAATAATTGAAAAGGCAGAGGCAACGATATTGGCCGCTGGAAGAAAGAATTGCGTGACAACCTGCTGGCTCTCAGACAGGATCTGCGTACCCATCTCGCCTGAGTGGTGGTCGATGAAAAACTCATAGGGCTGCCTGAGATAAGAGCTCAGAAGCTTATAGCTAAGACTGTGGATACGCATCATAGCGAAACGCGATAGAACGTAGGACCGCAACACCTGCAAGAGCGTGGCGCTGATAATTACGACAAGCGCGCCAACTCCTAGCGCTATGAGAAAAGAGAACGTCGAGTTGAACCCGAAGGCTTGGTAGCACCACTTTAGCGCCAACACGTTTTCGATACGTGACGGATCGCCCAGAACCGAGAGAAACGGCATAATCGAAGCGACCATTAAAGCCGCCGCAAGAGCCACGAGCACGACTAGGAAAAATACACCGAGCGCCTCACGCTTCTCGGTGGCATCGAGGAGTTCCCCTCCCTTCTTCCAGACAGATAGATCAATCATGTAAATCTTAGCTCACTTCGTCAAAATGAAGTAAAACACGAGGTTTCAAACCATCGATAATGCAAATCCTTAGTCCTCAAGGAGCGAAGCGGTAGGATAACAAAAAACCCTCAAGGAGCGAAGCGGTAGGCGTGATAAAGCAAAGTGTAATTACCAAAATGCAAACGCCTCGGCGTCACTTTGCCCAGTTCACGAGACGCAGCCCGCTGATGCGAGCGAACTCGCTTTCATTGTTCGTGACGAGGCACAAGCCTCTGGAGCGCGCATTACCTGCAATCATGACATCGTAGGGCCCAATCGGATTTCCGGACGCCGCAAGCTCTGCGCGGATCTGCCCTGCGTGTTCTGCGGCAATGAGGTCGAAGTCCATGAGATGAAGGCGATCAAGCAGCCCCTCGATGACATCGAGATTCCTGCGGACGGCCTGTGACTTGTGGGCGCCGCAAAGAAGCTCCATGGCAGTCACGCTCGACGCGCATATCTCGCCGGCGTGCGCCTCGAACTTCTGCCTCACCACCTCGGGCCTGTTCTTGATGGTGTAGATCAGAATATTCGTATCCAGCATGTAACGCAGCATCAGAGCGCAAGGCGCTCCTGCTCCGCGGGTTGCTCACGATCCTCCATGAAATCGCTACTGACACCCTCACCATCGAACCATGCAGCCCAGCCCTGTTCTGTGGGTGTGATGATCCAGCTGCGACCCCGGCGATGGATATCGACCGCGGTTACGCCCTCGGGCAGGCGCACCGATTTCGGGAACCGGACGGCTTGCGTCTTGTTCGTCATGAACACTGATCCACGTTCCATTGCTCCCACCTCACTTACAATCTCGCTCGTATATACATTTAGTACACACTTCGGCCATCGTCAAGCTGCGCACCTTGGTGCAATGCTGTCGGACCACACCACCCATGCGGGCCGCCAACGCCGCTCTCCGCAACTGATACCTGATATTATGAACAATCATTTCCCAGCGCGCGGGGCCGGCACCATATCGGCGCCCAGCTCTGCTTCCCGCTCCAGCACGTCAATTTCTTCTTTCAGCGCCACATATTCAGCCCGCTTGCGAGCCAGAAAGCGCTGGGTCAGAGCTGCCTTTTCCGAGAGCCCCTTCGGCGTCAGCATATAGGCATAGCGCCTTTTGTCCTCAGACGCTGTGAAATTCCCCAGCTTGAGCAGCCCCTTGTCCAGCAACGCGTTCAGAACGTAGTGGATGCCGCCCGTACTGACGCCTACTTCCTTGGCCAGTTGGCGCTGCGACATTTCAGGGTTTTCCTGGAGAAGACGCAGGATACGGAACTGCACGTCTTCGCGCAGTTTGTCACGCTGGGTGGTCATGACTTTGGGACTTTCGCGCAGGCTACCGCACAAGGACTGCCTGCAGGCCTCCTCGGGGTGACTGGTGTCGCAATGTGAAGCAGAATCGACATGATTGCTCAGTGTTGAGCGATACATGCGTCCGACCCATTAGGCAACAGGAAATGTCGGCGGTGGGGAGGGTTGGTGGCGCGATCTTCGTCTGCTGGGCGGACGGATCATGCCTGCACGTTGCGGTTGCGTATCGTGGTTGAAACGTACTGCACAAATCACGCCAAGACAACAGCAAAATGCTGCGCCTGCAAAGCCCGCCGGGCGGCGGCGCCACAGAGCCCGGCGGCACGCTGATCGAGACGCCCGGGCGGGGTTGCTGCGGCAGGCCCGTCTACTCCGCCGCCAGCCCGCCCGATGCCTCACCCAGCGTCGCCGCGTCCGCGGCCGCATCCGGCTCATCGGTCCCGTCGCGCGCCTGCTGCTCCATCGCCTCTTCCATGGTGGTGGTGTTGATGACTAGGTCGAACTGCTCGAGTCTTGATGACCTCGATGCCGCGCTGTTCGGCGTAATCCTCGATGATCTTGGCCTGGTTCCGGGTGGAATACTGCTGGTGCTCGGTCGACATGCGCACGTATTGCGCCGCCCGAAATTCTGCCTGTTGCGCCCCGCTGCCGTCCAACTCAGTCTCCGATGCCCGTAATTGCGTCAGGGGACGTTTGCGTGGGTGGCAGGGTCTATCAAGTCGAGAGTGCGGATTTCTTCAGGATATCAATGCGCTAAGGGGGCTCTGTGGAATCGGCCAGGGTACACATCAGTCGAGGAGGCTTGATATGCACGCCCTCCAATTTGAGCGACACCAGCATCATCGGCAGTAGGGGGCGGTCGCAGTCTGTTTCCGCTCAACTCCGGTCGGCTGATGTCCGACGGATGCGGTGCGCTCAAGCGCGGTCTCTGTTTTGCGGGGCGACATCCAGAAAATTGATGTTCAGGCCCTGGGCCGACCCTCACTTCTCATCGGCGACGATCAAGTCTTCCATGTCAATTTGCAGCGCAGCCGCCAATTTCCGCAGAGTGATCACCGACCCGGTCTTGCGACCTGCTTCAATGTCGATGATCTGAACCCGATTGACACCCGAGCATCGCGCGAGCTCGGTCTGCGTTAGGTTGCGATGGTCCCGCCACACTTCGAGTGGTGCGTCGCCGTTGAGCAGCCGATCCACGACGGCAGAAGGGACCAACTCTTCCGTGCCAGCCTCGATCCGCTGCAGCACTCGGGTCGCGCTATGAAGGTCAGACATATCTTCCTCGATCGCCTTTAGGCGGAGGTATTCGTCTTGGGGAATGGTCACCATATCGTTCATCTGCATCACTCCTTGTAGGCGCTGCCGCGTGCCTTGACGTCGAGGATTTCGAGCACGACACCATCGCGCATCACGACGGGCCAATCCCCGACACGTAATCTCAGCATGCCTTCTGTGCCGCGTAGCGCCTTGACGTTGTTCGCTTGCGAGGCCGGGTCCGTGACGGATGCGTTTATCTTGTCTCGAATCCGAAGAGCCCAGTTTCGCGGCATCCTCATGAGAGCTTTTTGGGCGGTTTTCGAGTACACGACGTCCTTCATATGTTTCTGTAGCCCGAGCCCAGTCTGTAGTCAATGGCTACATTTCGAAAGGCGTTATCCCGATCAAACTCTGGCGAGATATCTGCAGCTGCGTGAGAGCAGCCATCCGGCGATGGTCAAAGGATCACATCAGTTCGGCAAAACCTGTTTGCATTTGCTCGAATTTGAGCGATACGTGGTGCAAAGACATCGGGAGCCACAATGACGGCACATAAGCGCGGCACAAGCTGGTTTCTGGCGCAGTTGAAACCGAACTGCGCCCGGATCGCGGACAAGCACCTCACGCGGCAGGGGTTTCAGACCTTCCTGCCGCTCGAAGAGGAAACGCGGCAGCGTAACGGCAAGTTCGTCACCGCCGATCGGCCGCTGTTTCCGGGCTACATCTTCGTGGCCTTTGATGCGGCGCGCGGCCTCTGGCGGCAGGTCAACTCGACCTACGGTATCACCCGGCTGGTCAGCTTCGGCAAGGCGCCGGCGCCGGTCCCGCTTGATCTGGTCTCGCAGATCATGCTGCGCTGCGACGCCGACGGCAAGCTGCTGCCGCCAAAGGTGCTCAAGCCCGGTGATCAGGTCGCGCTGACCAAGGGGCCGTTTGCCAACTTCGTGGCCGAGGTCGAACAGATCGCGCCGGATCGCCGCGTCTGGGTCCTGATGGAGATCATGGGCGGGCAGAAACGGGTGGCGGTCGGGGCGGACCAGTTGCGGACGATTTGAGGCGGAAGCGCCTGGACCTGCCGTTCTACAAGGCACTTGAAAATCTGTAGCCTGTGGGCTACATATGATATGTTCGTAATCCGGCAAACAGACGTGTTCTCAACATGGCTGTGGGGTCTGCGAGACCAGCGCGCGAAGCAAAAGATCACCGGACGGCTGCAGCGCCTGAAATTCGGGCATTTGGGCGATGTCGAACCGGTGGGTCACGGCGTAAGTGAGCTGCGCATCCATGAGGGGAAAGGCTACCGCGTCTATTTTCGCCAGCAAGGGGATGAGCTCATCCTCCTGCTTTGTGGAGGGGACAAGAAGAGCCAGAAGAGGGACATCGCTCGGGCGCATTGCCTTTGGAAGGAGCTAGGAAATGACGCATGAAATCACAGATTTCGATCCGGCTGAGTATCTCGACAATGATGACATGATCGCCGGATACCTCTCAGACGCACTGGAAACGCAAGATCCCGCATTTGTCGCCGATGCAATCGGTGTTGTTGCGCGGGCGAAAGGTATGAAACGTGTGGCTGACGACGCGGGAGTGAGCCGTGAAAGCCTGTATCGTGCTCTGAGTGCGAGCGGGAATCCCGAGTTCGGCACCGTTCTCAAGGTCTTGGCCTCGCTCAAAATCAAGCTGATTGCGCAGCCTGGGGGTGCGTAAGCGCGGCATACGGTAATGCGGTTGAAGCCTACCGGGTCGACTTCGAGCAATATCACTGAGGAGGACGGAGAATGATCTCAAGAGATCGCAAACGCTGCCCGACGCATCCGGGTGAATTGCTGCGGGACGATATCTTGCCGAGCATGGAGTACAGCAAAACGCAGCTTGCCAAGATGCTTGGCATTTCTCGGCAGCATTTCTACGACATTGTAAATGAAAAGAAACCCGTTAGCGCGCCGGTTGCGGCTCGATTGGGAAAGCTGTTTGGCAATGGGTCGTTGTTCTGGATCCGGATGCAGGGTGCGTATGACGCGTGGCACGCTGAGCGGGAAATCGATGTCAGTCAGGTGCCGACATTGGACGTGGCATAGAGAAAGGCATGCCGAGGCGATGACACGTCGCGGCCAAACAGTGTTTCCAGCTCGGTCAAGGGATTCCTCGACGCGTTCACGCAGGTGGCGCAGCGCGATGGTTTTGTCTGAACCGGCAGGGTATTGCTGGCGAGCAGGGCGGACGCTCCGCGCGTCATCGCCACAAATCTGTAGAGGAAAGCGTCTTGGCAGGAAAAGCGTTCATTACCGGTGCCGCCGGGTTCATCGGGTTCCATCTGGCGCACCGGATGCTTGCGGACGGATGGGAGGTCATGGGCTTCGACGGCATGACACCCTATTATAGCCCCGAGCTGAAAGAGGCGCGCCTGTCGATCCTGCAGTCCCATGCGGGCTTTTCCTTTGAGACGGGGATGCTCGAGGAAGAGGGACGCCTGACCGAGCTGATCGCAACGTTCCAGCCGGACATAATGATCCACTTGGCGGCCCAGGCCGGCGTTCGATACTCGATTGATGCGCCGCGGTCCTATGTGACCTCGAACCTGATCGGCACACATGAGGTCCTTGAAGCCGCTCGAGCATACCCGCCCAAGCACCTGATGATGGCCTCGACCAGCTCAACCTACGGCGCAAACACCGAGATGCCCTATGCAGAGCAGCATCGGGCGGTTCACCCCATGAGCTTTTACGCGGCCACCAAAGTGGCCAACGAAGCCATCGCGCATTCCTATGCACATCTGTTTGACGTGCCGACGACCATGTTCCGGTTTTTCACGGTCTATGGGCCATGGGGGCGGCCGGACATGGCGCTGTTCAAGTTCACGTCGGCAATCCTGAAAGGGGAGCCGATCGACGTCTACAATCACGGCGACATGCAGCGT
Organism: Roseovarius halophilus (ex Wu et al. 2025); assembly: GCF_047086965.1. NCBI lineage: Bacteria > Pseudomonadati > Pseudomonadota > Alphaproteobacteria > Rhodobacterales > Roseobacteraceae > Roseovarius > Roseovarius halophilus (ex Wu et al. 2025). The sequence goes on from NZ_JBKOTX010000120.1 coordinate 9,458, forward strand.
GATTTCACCTTCGTTGACGACCTCGTCGAGGGGATTGTCCGGCTCACGGCGCAAGCCCCTGGCGCAGATGCTGTGGGCCCGATGGACAGCCTGTCTCCGGTCGCGCCCTACCGGGTTGTCAACATTGGCAATGGCGCGCCGGTGCAACTGTCCGACTTCATCGAAGCCATTGAGGCCGCGACGGGTCGAACGGCCGAACGCAACCTGATGCCGATGCAGCCCGGCGAAGTGCGCGCAACCTGGGCGGATGCAAGCCTGCTCGAAGCCTTGGTTGGCCCGCTGCAGCGCACGGATATCACGGATGGTGTGCAGCAGTTTGTCGACTGGTACCGCGGCTGGAACGGGCGCGCGGGATAACGCTCAGCGCGGTGATTATGTCTGAGCGTCAGCGCCCTGCCAACCGATACGCCAGTCGCCCGACCCATTCCTTGATCGCGATATTGAGGACCTCGAGGTTACCGGCGAGGTTCCAGCCAATACCAGCGCTGAAACGCCCTGTGCGGTAATCAACGGGGTAGGGCGTCATCGCCTCCCAACCGGCGGTCACGAAGCTGGCAAAGTCGCAGCACTGCATCGCGTCTTCGATCGCCGGAGACCCTGATGATTGGCCCATTGGCCAGGAGTGTGATGTTTCAGCAACAGGGGGGGGGGGGGGGGTGAGGGAGCTTCTTTGTTTCAGATCATGTAAGAGAGAGCACTTTCGTATATGAGTTGCACCATGATTGTATCGCGAATCCTCGTAGGACGAAGGGGTAGATTATAGATTTTGCTTGATTGGGTTGCTTCATATTTAGGCTGGCAAGAGGTGGCGCTGCTGGCAATATCGTTTGCGATCAGCGTACTTCTGGCGGCTTACGGCCGACGCACGCCACGCGTGAGTTGTCGCGCTCACGATTTGAGCGCCGTGCAATCCATGCATACAAGACCAACGCCGCGAATTGGTGGCATCGCCATCTTCAGCGCCTTTGGTCTCAGTGTGATATTTGCGCCGGTATCGTTCTCGCAGCCATATGCCTACTTCTGCATGGCAGCCGCTTTGCTCTTCGCCGTGGGGCTGCTCGAGGATCTTGGGTTTGATGTGTCGCCGCGCAAGCGCCTGCTTGCGGCCGCGGGCGCCAGCCTCTTGGTGGTGCTGCTCCTGGGTGTCTGGTTGCCGCGTGCCGATATCCCGGGTCTGGATGCGGTGATGGGGTATTGGGCTGTCGGGGTCCCGTTCACCTTGCTGCTGACCGCAGGGATCGCGAATGCCTTCAACATGATCGACGGGGTCAACGGACTGGCATCGATGACGGCGATCGTGGCGGCAGTGGCGATGAGCGTGATTGCGGATAAGGCTGGCTATACCGAGATGGGGCATCTCGCGATGATGCTGGCCGCCGGTGTCTTTGGCTTTTTTCTGGTCAACTACCCCTTTGGCAAGATCTTTTTGGGCGATGCGGGCGCCTACACGCTTGGCTTTGTGCTGAGCTGGTTCGGGATTTCGATCCTCCTTGAGGCGCCCACGGCCTCACCCTGGGCGATCTTGCTCGTGGTGTTCTGGCCAGTGGCCGATATGCTCGTGGCGATTTACCGTCGGTCGCGTCGCAAGGCGGACGCCATGGCGCCGGACAGGTTGCACGTCCATCAGATGGTCATGCGCGCTTTGGAGATCTGCGTTCTGGGGCGCAAGCGACGCCGTATCGCCAATCCGCTGAGCACATTGGTGCTGGCCCCCTTCGTCATTGCCCCACCTGTCGTTGGAGTGGTCTTCTGGAACCAGACGATCATATCATTCGCGGCTGTTGTCGGTTTCGGAGCCGTGTTTTTTGCATCCTATGCCGCCGCGCCGGTTCTGATCCGCAAGTTTCGCATCTACGCGGAAAGTGCCGCGCCTGCCCTGGAGACCCTGACCTATGTCCGAGCCCCGCACTCGCGGCCAGACGATCACGGTGGCGCAGGCGGCGGCCCTGCTTGGCCGGTCTGAACGCTGGGTACGGGGCCTTATGCCCGACAGCAAAAGCTACAAGTTCATTGCCGAGAACGTTGCGCCGCTGCTGCAGGCGGCGACGAGGGATGTGTCGCCTGGTACTTGGATTGGACCACTGATTGGTCCATAATGTATTTGGCAATCAGGAGTCAGCCATGCAGCTTGCTATAACCGACGCAAAAGCGCGCTTGACCGATCTTGTCCGTAGGGCGGAGGCGGGTGAAGAAGTGGTGTTGACCAGGCATGGACACGCGGTCGTGCGCTTGGTGGCAATGCATGCCAAGGCTTCTGCAGAAGATCGTGCCGAACTGATTGACGCTGTTCGAGCCAAAGCTGCAGCGAAAGTAACTGCTGGCCCGGTGGCGGCACGGAGCCAAGATTTCCTTTATGATCGTCAAGGTCTGCCGAAGTGATTGTTCTCGATACGTCGGCACTGATGGCTCTGCTTTTGGGAGAGCCCGAGGCAGACCAGATCGCGGAATTATTGAAAAGTGAAGAGGATTTCAAGATATCTGCAGGGACACTGGCCGAAGCGCTGATCGTCGCTGGGCGACGGGGACTGTCGGAAGAGATGTCGCAGCTGCTTGATGGGATTGTAGTTGAAATCGACACCCTGACTGCAGCTGGAGCAATCGCAGTCGCAGAGGTTTACTCGGAATGGGGCAAGGGCGCCCATCTGGCTGGATTGAACTTTGGGGATTGCTTCTCCTATGTCACAGCAAAGGGCAGCGGCTCGCCGTTGCTCTACGTCGGTGACGATTTCTCCAAAACCGATCTTCATTCTGCCTTGTGATACTTACTGTACGCGAACCGCCCGACCCATTCCTTGATCGCCATATTCAGGACCTCGAGGTTACCGGCGAGGTCCCAGCCAATGCCAGCGCTGAAGCGCCCTGTGCGGTAATCTACAGGGTAGGGGGTGATCTTGCCCCAGCCAGCCGCTTCAAAGCTGGAAAGCGCACGTCCCATGTGAAACGCGCTGGTGACCAGAACCCAGGTCTCCCCTGGGGCAGGGGCGGCGATGTCGTAGGAAAACTTCGCGTTCTCGGCCGTGTTCCGGGACTGGTCGTCCCAGCGGATCCGGTTTCGATCGATGCCGAGGGAGGAGAAGAAATCTACCGCCACGCTGGGTATGGGCGGGCGCCCGACCACCGTGTCGCGCAAGCGGCCACTGCCACCAGCGAACACCAACCTGGCATCGGGATGCGCAATGGCCAGCGCGGCGGCCGCTGTCAGCCGCTCGGCCGCCGCGTTCAGCTGCGGTTGATCCCAGGCGGCTGTTGCCCGCTGGTCTTCGACGCCACCCAGCACCACGATGCCGTCAATTTGCGCAGGTGCCGCGCGGGGCGGAAACGCAGCCTCAAGCGGGCGCAGCAAGACCTCGCCCGCAGGAAACAGGCCGACAATCAAAAGCACAGCCAGCGTCACACCACCGCTCCGGCGGGCCAGCCGGGGGCGTGCCAGCATCACGCCCAGCAGGCTCAGCGCCATGCCGATGGCGAGCCAGGTCTCGACCTGCAGGGCCAGACCGACCAGCTTGGAGAGGATGAAAAACGTCGTGTCCATTGTGGTGCGGATCAGCCGCGACGGGGCGGACGGACGAGAAACTGGCCAACCTTGGACAGGTTCTTGAGCGCCAGCGTGTGAAGGCCGCCCACGCGGTTGCGGCGGATGGCCAGCATATCCTCTGCCATCTTCTGGCGGATCTTGGCGAGGTTGCGGTTGCTCACGCCACCCGAATTGCCTTCTATAATGAGATGCTCAAGGTTGGCATGCGTTTGGCCTGCGACGCTGGCAATGGCCTCACCGACGGTCGCTTCGGATTTCCAAGCAGATGTAATGACAGAGATTTTCAAAGGCGGGGTTCTCGGTAACAGAATGGTCTCACAACCCTTACACGAAGCCAGTCACGGATGAAACGTGACGATCCTGCCAAAGCCTGTGAAAATCCTAAGTTTCGACCGTGCGACTCGCGTGTCAGGGCTGTAAAACGAGGTAAAAGAGGAAGGACCGCCCATGTCCGACATCACACCCCCAAGAAATCTGACACCGGGCCTGTGCAAGACAATCGAGGCCGAGATGCTGGAGGCCTGCGCCGAGGTGGCCGCCAGGCACGGGCTGGTCTCGGAAGGTCTGGGCACGCAGGCCATGGATCTGCGCTGGAACTTCGAGTTCGGCGTCCGCGTGTCCATCCCGCTGCCTGACGGATCAGCGCTGGATCCGGAACGCGTGTTGTTCGAGGCGCTGGCCGAGGAGTATGGGCTGTCGCCAGACGATTTCGGGCGCGAGTTTTCGACAGGGCGGGAGCGGTTCCGCGTCGCGGGCATTGAGCCCCGGCGGCCCAAGTATCCGATCTCGGCCACGCGTGTGCCCGACGGCAAGGGCTACAAGTTCACTGCCGAGAACGTGGCGCTGCTGCTGCAGGCGGCGATTAGGGATGTTTCGCCGAGGGGCGGAGTCTGAAATCGGCGCCTCCGCATTCCTTGGAAAATATTGATATAACGGTAGAATTGGCGCTGCCTCTGGAGCTGGGCGTGTACTGACCTATCCGAAACTCAATGGTTGTCGCTTGACAACTGCCTTATGAGAGAATAAATGATGGATCGCAAGAAACACCCGTCCAAGGACATCGAAAGCGCTTTGCAGGAGCTGGAGGCTTTGGGTTGGACTGTAGATGAAGCCAAGGGGCGCAGTGCGCATTCATGGGGATATGTGCTTTGCCCTGCAAATGAGGGAAACGCTTGCCGATCTGGTACGTTTTGTCGGATGTCAGTCTGGAGCACGCCCAGAAGTCCACGAAACCATGCGCGCGAACTCCTGAGAAAAGCTGCTGGATGTGTATTCAAGGAGAATGACGATGGCTGACGAAGTGGAATTCGAATTCGACATCGTAGTCTCGCTACCAAAGGGAACTGATGACGAGGATGTCATCCTGGACGCTCTTTTTGAGGCCGGATGTGATGATGCGGTGGTTGGTCTCGGGGCATCTGGTCTCGTGGGCCTTGGCTTCAGGCGTGTGGGCGTAGATGCCGAGCTTGTCATTTCAGAGGCCGTGAAACAAGTTTTGGCGGCGCTGCCGACAGGATCGCAACTCCGAGAAGTAAAGCCGGACCTCGTGAGTTTGGCGGATGTCGCCGCACGCCTTCAAGTGACTCGTCAGGCCTTGCAAAAGCGCGATATGCCACCTCCATCACTGGGTGGTCTGTACCGCGCTTCGGAAATGCTGCCTGCTCTGGAGGATCAGCCCGGCAAAGTGCGTGATGCGCTGGACGCGGCACGTGGCTGGTTCGCGTCGGCGTCTGCTGCTCAAAAGATCAATGCACGTGCAAGCTTGGAGCAGAGTTGAGATTAAAGTCGACGCATATCGACCCGATTTAGGCCACGCGCGTGCCCGACGGCAAGGGCTACAAGTTCACCGCCGAGAACGTGGCGCTGCTGCAGGCGGCGATGAGGGATGTGTCGCCGAAGAGGTGATGCCCTTGATGTGCATTCGTTTTTGCGTATATTGAAGACAAGTAAAATCTGAGGTGAAGCGCCATGTCCCGAACAACTACGATGACTGTCCGCCTTCGTGGGGCTCTGAGTGACTTCGTGTCAGCAAACGTTGGTGACGACGGCTCTTATGAAAACGTCAGCGAGTACATCCGCGACTTGATTAGGCGTGACAAGGACCGTGCTGAGGCAGAAGCTTTTGATCAGTTGAAGGCTGAGTTGACACATGCATTCGCTGCTCCGGAGGAGACTTACAAGCCACTGACAGCGGCAGAGGTGATCGCGCGGAATCGGGGCTGATCCGATGCGCGCCATACGCATTCAGGAAGGGGCGTCCTATCGCCTGGATGAAATTTACCGCTATACGCGCGACAAATGGGGTGACGACCAAGCCGAGAAATACATCACTGGTTTGTTCGCCGCTTTCGACAGCATTGCTGCGCATGGTGTCGTGTCAAAACCCATCCCGGCCGCGTTCGGGGTCGATGGCTTTTTCTTTCGCTATGAGCGCCATTTCGTCTACTGGCGCCACCTTTCAAATGGCGACATCGGCATCGTAACCATCCTGCACGAGCGCATGCACCAGATTGATCGCTTTCGGGAGGATTTCGGCTTGGGCTAGACGGCTCCAGAACAAGCAAGGTAGCTCTGACCAAGACGTGTGGTCTCCGCTGGCCTATGTATTCGCGTGTGACCAGAGGTTTGAACAACGAGGCTTCTCCCTCAAGAGCTACAAGTTCACCGCCCAGAACATGGAGTTGCTGCTGCAGGCGGCGCCGAGGGATGTGCCGCCGAAGGGGCGGAGCCGTGCCGTTGCTGCTCTTGAGTAGACGTAGAAATCGCTGACGTCGGCATAGGTGCTTGCGCGGAAGCAAGGCTGACCCGTTGGCCGCTGACCCAGTCTTACCAGTCGGTGCAGAGCGAGTGCCGCGCAGATGGGAAATGTTTATTATAAAATCAAAACTTGACAAATGTATATTTTATGAACATCTTGACGTCGGAGGTGCTGATCATGCCATCAACGACAACCGTTAAGGTGACGAGCCGTAGGGATCTGACTGGGCCCGCCTTGCGCACGTTCTTCAGGATTGCAGAGGCTTGGAAGCTGCAGGAGCAGGAGCAAATGCGGCTGCTCGGACTGGAGAGCAGATCAACATTTCAGTCATGGAAGAGGGGCAGTGTGTCTTCGATTCCAAAAGATGCGCTGGAGCGGATCTCTTATATTTTGGGGATCTACAAGGGGCTGCACATCCTGCTGCCGAAGACCGCCGATGAATGGGTTCGCAAGCCCAATGCTGCAAAGACTTTCGGTGGGCAGTCGGCACTAGACCGAATGATGTCTGGTAATGTCGCGGATCTCTTTGTTGTTCGGCAATATGTTGACGCGCAACGCGGATGAGCGACGTAATCCAAATGAGTGCGGTCGAATGGAAGCCATGCTTTCGCATCGTGCCAAGCCGTTTCCCACCGATTAGCCTGTTTGAGGCAGTCGCCGATCCCGCAGACCTTGAGGCGGTTTATGAAATCGAGGCCATGACCAATGATAGGCTTCGTGACGAGGTAGGGGACATCACCTTGGTAGCGTCGGAAGACCGGGTATCTGGCCCTGGTACTTCAGCGATCATGGCAGCCTTCACGCATCTCAATCCAGAGGGTGACCGCTTCACAGACGGTAGCTATGGCGTTTTCTACGCGGGCAAGTCGATCGAGACCACGATAGCGGAAACGCGTCACCATCGCATTAAATTCCTGCAATCGACTAATGAGCCAGCGCAGGAGCTGGATATGCGCGTCTATGCCGTCGATCTGAATGCCAATCTGCATGATATCCGAGGGCTGCAGGCCAGCCATCCTGCTTACTATCACCCAACCGATTACGGTATGTCGCAAGGGTTGGCGTTGCAGCTTCGCGAGAATGGATCCGATGGGATTGTCTACATGAGTGTAAGAGACGAAGGTGGTGAATGTGTTGCCGTGTTACGACCTCGTCTTCTGTCAAATTGCCGGCAGGAACGTCACCTCTGTTACGTTTGGGATGGGAAGACCATATCGACCATCTACGAGAAAAGAGAGCTCTCCTGACGTTCAAGTGTATGGACTGCGGTTCGCTGTCAGTCCCATAAGGACCGAATGGCGGTCGAACTAACGGCCACATCAATGATCTCCATAACTTAGTCACCATAGAGTGTTGGGGGCCAATGCCTGACGCGGGTCTGTGCAAGACAATCGAGGCCGAGATGTTACCCGACGGCAAGGGCTACAAGTTTACTGCCGAGAACGTGGCGCTGCTGCTGCAAGCGGCGATGAGGGACGTGCCGCCGAAGGGGTAGAAGGCGCCTCTGAACCAACGCCATTGCAGAAAAAGCGAACTATGACTATCTTATGAAGGGCAAGCCTTGTTGAGGGTCTAGAGATGGCGCACGGAACAGGAACAGTTTTGACGACTGTAAGCGCCCCTTATGGGGTGACGGTTACAGCTGCGCAGCTTGCCGAAAAAATCGTCAACCCGAAGAGCGCCGATGAATATGACGCTGTGGCGTTTTCCTTTTTTTCGGATGTCTCACCAAATCTGCAAAAAAAGTTCATTAAGCAAATGGGAGTGAATGCTGACTCGGCAGCCAAAGTTGCCAATAAATTTTCCAAGCTTGCTGGATTCAAACTCGCGCTTTCAACTGAATGAGCAAACCGCCGTCTAGTCGTTGGTCTGAGCTGTTTGATATAGCGTACTCGCTATTGCAACAAGCAGGAGAGCGTGGATTAGGTCAGATAGAATGGACTTTTGGCGGGGGCACCGCTCTCATGCTCCAAATTGATCACCGTGAAAGCTACGACGTCGATATTTTCATCAGCGATCCTCAATATTTGTCGCTTTTGAATCCGGAAGTCCAAGGGTTTAACCTTGCTTTGACACCAAGTGACTATTCTCTCGAGGGAGGCCATGCCCTGAAGATATCCTTCGGTGATGCAGGTGAAATAGATTTCATTTGTTGTTCAGCACTGACAGATCCTGCCGCATGACCTGCCGAGGTGAATGGCCAACAAGTGATGCTCGAGACTCCAGCAGAGATTCTGGCGAAGAAGGTCGTGTATCGCGGGAGCCGTTTGCAGGCGCGCGACATGTTTGACATCGCTGCGGCCGTTCAGTCTCTCGGGCACCACGAAATAGTGGCAGCTCTCAGGCCGTTTGCTGCCGAATGTGAGGCTGCATTAAATGTGGCGCAGAACAGTGATCCCATGTTTACGAGTGCGACACTTTCTCAACTGATCGTGCATGAAGGGTTTGGTTCCCTTTGCGAAACTGCGAGGGAGCAGACGTGCGATCTATTGAAGGCTGCTATCAATTCATCGCAATAGTTCGCTGTTAGACCCGCTCAAACCTCGGAGGGAACTGCGAGCAAACCTTTCTCTTGGACAACGCGCTGGCGGCAGTTTTGAGGGGCGCCGAAAACGCGATAAATCATAAAGCATTGTAAA
>NZ_JBKOTX010000121.1:0-18309 GCF_047086965.1 Roseovarius halophilus (ex Wu et al. 2025)
GGCCTTGTGGGTCACACGCGGCAGGTCGCCCAGGGTGGACACGGGGCTGGAGGGCACGCGGATCTCGGTGCGGCCCAGCGCGACCCCGCCGCTGAGGCGCGCGCCCCCGCGCAGTGGCCCGGTCACGCGGATGGTGCCGGTTGCCCGCGTTTCGTAAAGGGCGGGATTGCGCAGGCGGGCGCGCTGCAACTCCAGACGCAGGTCGGCGGTGTTGGGGGTCGACAACCCGATGCTGCCCCCGGCCACGATCTGCCCGCCCGCGGCCAGGTCGCCCGTCAGGTCCAGTTGCGCCAGCCCACTGTTAACGCGGACGCGGCCGGATAGCGCCTCGATCGCCTGGCCCAGGTTCGGAGCGGTCAGGCGCCCATCGGAGAGCGTCACCGCGCCCGACAGCGACGCCGGGCGCGGAGGACCGTTCACCGACAGGTCGTAGCGGGCCAGCCCGCTGATCTGGCGCGGCGCGATGAAGGCATTGGCCAGCCCCAGCGGGGCCTGCCCGACCAGGTTCAGCGCCAGTTGACCATCGTTGCCGATCCGGCCATCGGCCTGCCCGGTGGTGCCCGCCGGGCCGCTGCCGCTGCCCGAGACCTGCCAGCCGCGCGCGTCCTGCGCGGCCTCGATCCGGGCTGTGGCGGGTCCGGCGAAATCCGGGGCCAGCAGCCCGACATCGGCCAGCCGCAGGTCCAGGTCGGCGCGGGCGAGCCCGTCGTCGGCGATGTCCACGTCGCCATCCGCACTGATATTGGGAAAGCGCGCGCGCAACCCGCTCAGGGCGATGCGCCCGGTCGGGCTCTGGTCGAACTCGGCCCGCAACTCGCCCGCGCCGCGCAGCAGCGGATCGAGCCCCGCCGGCCCGGCGCGCAGGTTCTGCGTGGTGACTGTCAGACCAGCCTGCGCCGCGCCGGTCTCGGTGGCGTAGTCTCCGCGCGCCTCGAGCGTCATGGCCCCGCCCAGCCGCAACCCCGTGAGGCCCGCGACCCGCGACAGGTCGCCGGCCTCGAGCACGGCAAGGCCCGTCACGGCATAGCCCGCGCCCTCGGGGGTGGCGGTGACATCGGCATCAAGCCGGGTATCGGGGGCGATCAGCACGGCCTCGGTCGTGACGACGCCGGCCGCGTCGGTGCGCAGGTCCGCGTCGAAGGTGCCCGGCCCCTGCAGGGCGGGGTCGATCCGGCCCATGTCGGTGATCCGGGCGGCAACGGTCCCGCTGGCCGCATCGCCCGTGATCTCGGCGCTGGCATCGGCGCTCAGGTGTTCGCCGCGCAGGTCCAGGTCGTCCAGGCGGGTGCCGCTCTCGTTGCGGGCGGCGCGCAGCGACAGGCGCGTCTCACCGGTCAGCAGCGGGTCGACCTGCGCGATGCCAAGCCCGAGGTCACCTGTCCGGGCGCTCAGGTCGATGTCGAAAATCCCGTCGAAGGGCTGCAGCCTGCCCGAAAGTGCGATCTGCCCGTCGCCCTGCAGCGGCCGACCGACCAGCCCCGAGAAGCGGCCGAAATCCTCGGCCGTGATCCGTGCCGCAGTGCGGGTGCGAAAGCGCACGTCAGGCCCGCGGACCGTGGCATTGGCCTGTGCCGACAGCCCCGCGCCCCGAAGGGTCAGGGCCTCGACCTCGAAGGGCTCGCCCTCCTGCCGGGCAAAGCGCAGGCTGCCGCGGATGTCCGAGCCCAGCGCCCGGGCCTGGGCGGGGTCGGTCAGCGTGAGTCCCGTGGCGGCATAGTCCAGATCGGCGCTGAACCGCCCAAGGTCCGCGCCTGCGCCCTCGGCAATCGTGCCCTGCCCGCGAAGGGTCAGCCGATCGACCGACAGCTCGGGATGATCCAGATCCCGCGCCGTGAAGCGCCCCCGCCAGCGCTCGCCCGCTGCGGCCTCGTATCGCAGGTCGATGTCGGCAGAGGCGATCTCGGTCCGGGGTCCCGAGACGGGCAGGCGCACCGGCTCGCCATCCGCCGCCGCCATGCGGCCGGTCAAATCGAAGGCCTCGGGCCAGCCCCCCGCCCCGATCCGGGCCGAGCCGCCAAGCGTCAGTTGCTCGGCCTCGATCGAAAGCGAGGTCAGGTCCAGCGCCCCGTCGCCATCGCGCAGCCCAGAGGCCAGCAGGCTGGACGAGGGCCCGAAGAAAGGGTGGTAGTCCTCCTGCAACAAGGGCCGCAAATCACCGGTCAGGGCCAGGTTGAACCAGGTCTCGTCCGGGGCTGTCTCGGCCGGGACGGTTTCCGCCGCGCCGCCCTCCTGGCCCAGCTGAAACCGGCCCATCACACGTTCGGCCCCGTCGGTGGACAGGGCAAGCTCGGCGTCGAAGGCGCTGATCGGGGCGTCGCCCGTGATCTCAAGGCGCAGGGCGGGCCGGTCAGGCAGGCCAAGCATCCGGGCGGCGATGCCGCCCTTTCCCTCTTCGGCCAGAAGCGACAGCGCCAGTTGCCCCGCGGACTCATCATAACGGGTATCGAGGACGAAGCGCCCGATCTTGTCGTCCACCCGCGCCAGCGTCAATTCGGCATCGGCCAGCCCGTCGACCAGCGACAGGGCCCCTTGCAGCCGCGCCGCGAGGGGTTCGCCGAGAAAGACCTCGGCGATCTCGATCCGTTCGGCGCGGACCTCGCCGATCTCGACCGAGACCGGCAGGTCGGGCAGGAAAAAGGGCGTGGCCTGCGCGCTGGGCACCGCCGCGCCGCCCGCCGGTTCCGGCACCCGGCTCAGGATGATCCGCTCGGCGGCCAGTTCCTCGATCTGGATCTGGCCTGACAGCAGGGCCGCGCGAGTCCACTGCAGGCCGACCTCTTCTAGCCGCAGCCAGACGCCGGTCTCGTCGGCGATCGTGATCGCCTGAACCGTCGCGCGCGAGGACAGCGCCCCTTCGAAGCCCATGAGCCGCACCTCGCGGCCCAGGTCCGAGACCGCGTCCTCGATCAGCCCGGTCAGGAACCCGCGGTCGTCCTCGGCCTGTTGGGCCAGGGCTGACGTGCCCAGCAAAAGACAGAAGGTCAGAAGGAGATACCGCATCAGAAGGCCTGCCCGATCCCGATGTAGATTTCCACGCGTTCAGCCGCCTCCGGGCCGCTCGCAGGGGTGGCGAGATCCAACCGGATCGGCCCGATGCCGGTGTCGTAGCGCAGCCCCAGACCGGCGCCCGATTGCCAGTCGCCGCTGCCGAAATCAAATGCGTCGGCCCCGATGAATCCGGTGTCGTAGAAGCCCACGAGGCCGATGCTCTCGGTGATGCCAACGCGGGCCTCGGCCTGGGCGCCCACGAAGGCGCGCCCGCCGATCTCGTTGCCGCCGCCCAGATCCACCGCGAGCGACTGGAACGGCTGGCCGCGCACCGTGCCGCCGCCGCCCGAGAAGAACAAGAAGCTGGCGGGCACGTCCACAGCATCCGCACCCCAGACCCCACCGGCCTGGCCACGCAGGGCGAAGGTGACGCGGTCTTCGGCCCCGAAACTGCGATAGACGCGCCCGTCGCCGTAGACCCGCACCCCGTTGCCGCTGCCTGTCAGACCGAGGAAGGGCATGATCTCGAGGTTGGCGAAGTAGCCCGATGTGGCGTCGAATTCGTCGTTGCGGCGGTCACGGGTGCCCTTGATGGGCAAGGTCAGGACCTGGTAGCGGCGCGTCCCTTGCGAATCCTCGACCTCGCCCGCGCTGTAGCCCAGGCCAAGCTCGATCACGGCCTCCTCGCGGATGCGGCGGATAAAGCCCGCCTCGGCATTGATCCTGCGTTCGAAGAACTGCGGCTCGTCGCGCTGCTCGATCCCGAGATTCGCATAGAAATCGACGTCCGAGCGGAAGGTCGCCGGGCGCAGATAACTGGTCGACAGGCCGTAGTCGATGCCCCCGGTGGCCCCCTCAAGGCCCGCGACCTCGGCCTCGACACGCAGGCGTTCGGCGCCGCCAAGCAGGTTGCGATGCAGCCAGAACCCCGAGAGCGTCAGCCCCGAAACGGTTGAATACTCGGCCCCGAAGCCGAGCCGCCGCAGCGGTTGTTCGACAATGCGCAGTGCCATGGGCAGGGTGTCGTCGGCGCCGGCCTCCTCGCCCTCGATCACCGTGGCCGAGGCGAAGGCCCCGGTGCGGCGCAGGTTGGCCTCGGCCCGGGCGATGGCCTCGGGATCGAAGCGGTCACCGGGGCGCAGACCGGCGATGGCGCGGACGCGGTCGGGGCGGCTGCGCTCGGTCCCGGTCACGTCGATCTCGCCGTAGCGCAGCACCGGGCCGGGGGCGATCCGGACGACGACGTCCAGTTCCAGTTCCGGGTGGTTGGCCCTGATGTCCTGGTCGCTGGGCGCGGCCAGGGCGTGCCCCTCGGCGCGCCAGCCCGCCACGGCGGTGCGGGTGGCATCGCGGATCACGTCGCTGCGCGCGGGTAGCCCGGTAGCGAGAGCCTCCGGCAGGGTCGTGTCGGATGTGATGGGGGCCACCTGGGTGCGGCCAAAGCGGAAGCGCGGACCGGTTTTGATACGCAGGTCAACCCGCTCGACCGAGGCGCGCGGTAGCAGCGGGTCCAGCGTCACCGCCTCTTGCCCGTCCACTTGGATCGAGATCGTGCCGCCATAGTGCCCAGCCCGGTACAACCCGGTCAGAAGACGCTCGTAGTCGGCCCGGGCAGCTGCCAGGTAATCCTGCGGAGCCTCGGCGCCGTCACGCTCCAGCGCGACCAGAAGCGACGCGTTCCGCAGTTGTGACTCCAGCGCTCGATCGCCACCTTGCAGGGTCAGGCGCACCTCCTGTGCGGCAGCCCAGAGCGGCCAGAGCCAGATCGTGACGGCGATGAAACCGGTCAGAAGACGCACGCAAACCCCCAACAAGTGCAGCCTGTCGCGATGAATGTAACGTGGACAGCGCAGTGGGGAAACGCGAAACCGTACAATCAGGCGGGGCCTTGCCGCCCTCAGGGTGCGAAAGGGTCCTGCGGATAGCCGACCCCGGCTAGGTAGAGCCCGTCGGGCGGGCAGACCGGGCCGCAGGCGTCGCGGCTGCGGGCCTCGAGCGCCGTCTTCACCCGGCCGGGCTCCCAGGCCCCGGCGCCGACCCGTTCGAGCGTGCCCACGAAGCTGCGCACCTGGTTGTGCAGGAAGGACCGCGCGCGGACATGGAACAGGACCTCCATGCCGCCCTCGGGGCGGGGGTGATGCTCGATCTCCAGCGCGTCCAGCGTCTTGACCGGGCTGTCGGCTTGGCAGATCGAGGACCGGAAGGTGGTGAAATCGTGCCGTCCCACGAGGTGCGCTGCGCCTGCGCGCATCGCCTCCGGGTCGAGCCTCTGCGGCACCCGCCAGGCGCGGCCCTTCTCGAAGGTCAGCGGCGCGCGGCGCGCCACCAGTCGAAAGAGATAGCGCCGTTCGAGGGCCGAGAACCGCGCGTGCCAGTCGCCGTCCACCCGCGCGCAGGCGGTGATCGCGACCGGGGCGGGCCGCAGGTGGTAGTTGAGGGCCTCGGACAGGCGGAACGGGTCCCAGTCCTTGTCCAGGTCGCAATGCGCCACCTGGCCCAGGGCATGAACCCCGGCATCTGTCCGGCCCGCCCCCGCGATGGCATGGGGGCCGGGCGAAAGCCGGGCCAGGGCCGTCTCGATGGTGCCCTGCACCGTGGCCAGGTCGGTCTGGCGCTGCCAGCCGGAAAACGGCTGGCCGTTGTACTCGATCTTGAGCGCATAGCGAGGCATGGCCGGGGCCTTAGGCGCAGGCGGGGGCGAAATCAATCCCTACACATTGCCCGGCCGCCCCCTTATCTTCGCACCGAACGGCCAGGAAAGGGGCGGCGGTGGGTCTTTCGACGCTCGCAGAGGGAATTTCGCGGGGCGTGGAGGGGGTGACCGGCACCCTCGCCGCACCCTTCACCGACCAGGTGATCCGGCTTGGCGTCACGGGCCTGAGCCGCGCGGGCAAGACCGTTTTCATCACCTCACTGGTGGCCAATCTGTTGGACCGGGGGCGGATGCCACAGTTCCAGCCGGCGGCCAGCGGGGCGATCCGGGCGGCCTATCTGCAACCGCAGCCCGACGACACGGTGCCGCGTTTCGACTACGAGGCGCACCTAGCCGACCTGACCGCGCGCGCGCCCCAATGGCCCGAAAGCACGCGCCGCATCTCCGAGCTGCGCCTGTCGTTGAAGGTGCAGCCGGGCGGGCTGATCGGATCGGTCCAGGGGCCGCGGACGGTGCATCTGGACATCGTGGATTACCCCGGCGAATGGCTGCTGGACCTGTCGCTTCTGGACAAGGACTTCGCCAGCTGGTCGGCCGAGGTGCTGGCCCGGATCGAGGATCGGCCCGGCGGCGCCGACTACCTGGGGCAGCTGAGCGCCACCGATCCCGCGGAGGTGCTCGAAGAACCCGTGGCGCAGGGGCTGGCCCGGACCTATACCGCGCATCTGAACGCCGCGCGCGAGGCGGGTTATTCAGACTGCACGCCGGGGCGCTTCATGCTGCCGGGTGATCTGGAAGGCTCGCCCGTGCTGACCTTCGCGCCGCTGCCGCCGGTCGACAGGCCGGGCCGCCGCAGCCTATGGCGGGAATTCGAACGCCGCTTCGACAGCTACAAGCGCAATGTCGTGAGGCCCTTCTTCCGGGATCATTTCGCCCGGATCGACCGGCAGATCGTGCTGGTCGATGTGCTGGGGGCGATTCATGCGGGCCCGCGCGCGGTCGAGGACCTGCGCCGCGCTATGGCCGACATCCTGACGGCCTTCCGGCCCGGGCGGAACGATGTGCTCAGCCGCCTGCTCATGGGGCGCCGCATCGACCGGATTTTGTTCGCCGCGACCAAGGCCGATCATCTGCACCACGAACAGCACCCGCGGTTGACCGCGATCACCGAGAGCCTGCTGCGTGGCGCCCGCGACCGGGCGGCCTTTGCCGGGGCCGAGGTACGCGCCATGTCCATCGCTGCCCTGCGCGCCACGGACGAGGACCGCGTGCCCCATGACGGGGCCGAGCTTGCAGTGGTCCGGGGCCGGCTTCTGGGCACGGACAAGCGCGCGGCCTTTCACCCCGGCGCCCTGCCCGAAGACCCCGCCCACCTGCTGGCCCCCGCGCGCAAGGGCGCCGCGGCTTGGCTGGACGCGGACTATGAGGTGATGCGCTTTGCGCCGCTGCCCTTGACGCTGAAGCCGGGCGAGGGGCCGCCGCACATCCGGCTGGACCGGGCGGCACAATTCCTGCTGGGGGACAGGCTATGAGCAAGAGGCCGGTGCTGATCGACCTGGACGAGAGCGAGACCATCGCGCCGGATGCCGCACCGCCTGTGCCCGAGGACGGCGGCGAGGCCGCCGCCATGCAGACCGCTGCACATCTGGCGGCAGGGCGGGGATCGCGGCTGGCGCGCTGGTTCTGGGGCAGCCTTGCCGCGCTGGTGGGATTTGCCGCCTCGGTCACCGCCTACGACGTCATCACCGGGCTGCTGGCGCGGTCGCCGCTGCTGGGCACCCTGGCGCTGGGGCTGACCGGCATATTCTGCCTTGTCCTTTTGCTGATCGCGGTGCGGGAACTGGCCGCATTGGTGCGGCTGCGCCGGGTGGACCGGCTGCAATCGCGGGCCGCCCAGGCTTTGACCGATGGATCACTGAGCGCGGCGCAGGAGGTGACGGAGGACCTGCTGGCGCTTTACAAGGATCGCGAGGATACCGCCTGGGGCCGCGCGGCCTTCACCGACCGGCGGGGCGAGGTGCTGGACGCCGACGCGCTGTTGGGTCTGGCCGAAACCGCGCTGCTGGATCCGCTCGACAAGCGCGCGAGGCAAGAGGTCGAGGCGGCCGCACGCCGGGTGGCCACGGTCACGGCCGTGGTGCCCCTCGCCTTTGCGGACATCTTCACCGCGCTTGCGGCCAACATCGGCATGATCCGCCGCATCGCCGAGATCTACGGCGGCAAGTCCGGCGCGCTGGGCAGTTGGCGGCTGACCCGGTCGGTGCTGGCGCACCTCGTGGCCACGGGGGCGGTGGCCGTGGGTGATGACCTGATCGGTTCGGTCGCGGGTGGCGGGATGCTGTCCAAGGTCTCGCGCCGCTTCGGCGAGGGCGTGGTGAATGGCGCCCTGACCGCGCGTGTGGGTGTCGCCGCCATGGAGGTCTGCCGCCCGCTGCCTTTCGGCAGCCTCAGGCGCCCTTCGGTCAGCGGCATGGTTAAGCGCGCGCTGACGGGCCTGTTCGCGCGAGCCTGACTCGGGGTGTCCTATCGCAGGATCGGCACCTCGCCGGGTTTCTGACGGTCCACCACCGCGGCGCGCATGCTGGCCCCGATCCGGTGCGCCAGCGCCGACCAGGACCGCGCCTGCGCCTCGGGCAGTTCCTGCTTCAGCACAGCATCGAAGAGCGCCAGCCAGGTCTCGAACATACCGGGCCGGACGTTTCCGGCGGCCACATGCACTTGCACCGGGTTGCCGTCATACACCCGCTCGTGCCGGATCGCGTTGCACCAGAAGCGGATGATCTTCTCTTCGTGGGCCGGCCAGTCGTCGACATGAACGGCAAAGACCGGGCCCAGCCCGGGATGAGCGCGGACAGCCTCGTAGAAGCGGGCGACGACGCGGGCAATCTCGTCTTCCGAGACATCGAATTTCGGCGGCAGCGGCATGGCGGCTGGATAGGTCATCCCCGGCGCCGGGCCAAGGGGTTGATTCAGGACAAGGCAGCGCCTCGGCCTGATGTGTATATTGCCCCCATGGACGAACACGGACACAGCCAATCCGAGGTGGAGGCCCGCATCAACGCACCCGCCGGGCGCGGCCACCTGCGCGACATGATCTACGGGGCCATCGACGGGTCGGTCACGACCCTTGCCATCGTCGCGGGGGTGGCGGGTGCCGGGCTGTCACCCTTCATTATCGTTGCACTGGGACTGGCCAATGTCCTGGCCGACGGATTTTCCATGGCGGCTGGCAATTACTCGGGCACCAAGTCCGAACTGGACGAGATCAAGCGCCTGCGCGCGATCGAGGCCCGCCATATCCGCGACAACCCCGAGGGCGAGCGGCGCGAGGTACGCGAGATCCTGCGTGCCAAGGGGCTGGACGGTTCCGTGCTGGAGGACGCCGTGGCGGCCATCGCTGGCGACCGGAAAGCCTGGATCGACCTGATGATGGAAGGCGAATACGGCCTTTCGATCGTCGAGCCGCAGCCGATGCGGGCCGCGCTGGCGACCTTCGCCGCCTTCCTGCTGGCCGGCATGGTGCCGCTTCTGCCGTTCCTTCTGGGGGTCGCGACACCGTTCGGCTGGTCGTTCGGCCTGACGATGGGGGTATTCTTCGCCGTTGGCGTCTGGAAAAGCCGCTGGTCGCTGGCGCCCTGGTGGCGGTCGGGCACCGAGACCTTCGTGATCGGCGGCACTGCCGCGGCAATCGCCTACGGTGTGGGGACGCTGTTCGCGGCCTGACCCCGGGCCTGCCGTGCCTCCCACTTTACCCCTGCCGCGACGGGGCCTATAAGCAGCCCAGACATGAGACATGCCCGGCCCATCATCCGAATTACGACCCCGGCGCTCTGAGCCAAGCAAGAGACGCCGGGCAAAGGTGTCCGAGGAATCCGCACCGACCTGAGCAGCCGTGAATAATTCCCGAATTTCGAAGGACGCGACACGATGTGCGCCGATACGCCCGACTACAAAGATACGCTGAACCTGCCGAAAACAGATTTCCCCATGCGCGCGGGTTTGCCCAAGCGTGAACCCGAGTGGCTGGCCCGCTGGGATAGCATCGGCATCTACGACCGCCTGCGCGAGAAAGAGGGCCGGCCCCCGTTCGTGCTGCATGACGGCCCGCCCTATGCCAACGGGCACCTGCACATCGGCCACGGCCTGAACAAGACGATCAAGGACATCATCGTGCGCAGCCACCAGATGCTGGGCCACGATGCGCGCTACGTGCCCGGCTGGGATTGCCACGGCCTGCCCATCGAGTGGAAGATCGAGGAACGCTACCGTGAAAAGGGCCAGGACAAGGACCAGGTGGATGTCATCGACTTCCGCCAGGAATGCCGCCGCTTTGCCGAGGGCTGGATCGACACCCAGCGCGACGAGTTCAAGCGGCTGGGCATCACCGGTAACTGGGCCGATCCCTACCTGACGATGGATTTCCACGCCGAACGCGTGATCGCCGAGGAATTCATGACATTCCTGATGACCGGCACGCTCTACCAGGGGTCCAAGCCAGTGATGTGGTCGCCGGTGGAAAAGACCGCCCTGGCCGAGGCCGAGGTCGAGTATCACGACAAGGAGAGCTTTACCGTTTGGGTGAAGTTTGAGGTTAAGTCTGCCAGTCGCACGGGCAAAGCCCATGACACAGCCGCGACCGCTTTGATGTCGACGATGAGTCGAAGCGACCTGATAGGCGCGCATGTCGTCATCTGGACGACAACTCCGTGGACAATTCCATCAAACAAGGCCGTGGTCTATGGCGCGGACATCTCCTACGGCCTCTACGAGGTGCTGGACACCCCCGAGGAGTGCTGGGCCAACACGGGCGACCGCTACCTGCTGGCCGACAATCTGGCGGCCGATGTCATGGCACGCGCGCGGCTGGACGACGGCATGTGGCGACGGGTGCGCGACGTCACCGCCGAAGAACTGTCGGGCCTGAGCCTCAAGCACCCGCTGGCCGGGGCCGAGGGGTCGAATGGCGAATGGGACGACCGGCGGGACTTCCGCGCCGCCGATTTCGTCACCGATGAAGAGGGCACAGGTTTCGTGCACTGCGCGCCCAGCCATGGGATGGAGGAATACGAGCTTTACCGCGAACTGGGGATGCTCGACCAGGTCATCACCTACAACGTGAAGGACGACGGCAGTTTCCGCGCCGACCTGCCGTTCTTCGGCGGCAAGAAGATCCTGCGCGACAAGCCAAAGAAGGGCGACTGGGAGGGCGATGCCAACGCCGCCATCATCGCCAAGCTGCAAGAGGTCGGCGGCCTTCTGGCGCGCGGCAAGATCAAGCACAGCTATCCGCATTCCTGGCGGTCGAAGGCGCCGGTGATCTACCGCAACACGCCGCAGTGGTTCGCCGCCATCGACCGCCCCGTGGGCGACGGACAGGACGCCCACGGCACGACGATCCGCGACCGCGCGCTCAAGTCCATCAACGAGCTGGTGAAGTTCACACCCGCCTCGGGGCAGAACCGCCTGCGCGCGATGATGGAGACCCGGCCCGACTGGGTGCTGTCGCGCCAGCGGGCCTGGGGTGTGCCGCTGACCTGTTTCACCCGCAAGGGCGCGCTGCCCACCGACCCGGACTTTCTGCTGCGCGACGAAACCGTCAACGCCCGCATCGCCGAGGCCTTCGAGGCCGAGGGCGCCGACGCTTGGTACAAGCCCGGCGCCAAGGCGCGTTTCCTGGGCGATCACTACGACCCGGACGACTGGGAGCAGGTCTTCGACATCCTCGACGTCTGGTTCGATTCAGGCTCGACCCACGCCTTCGTGCTGCGCGACCGGGCCGATGGCACCCCCGACGGCATCGCCGATGTCTACATGGAAGGCACCGACCAGCACCGCGGCTGGTTCCATTCCTCGCTGCTGCAGGCCTGCGGCACCAAGGGGCGCGCGCCCTATCGCAACGTGGTCACCCACGGCTTCACGCTGGACGAGAAGGGCAACAAGATGTCCAAGTCATTGGGCAATGTCGTCGCGCCCGATGATGTGGTCAAGCAATACGGCGCCGATATCCTGCGGCTCTGGGTGGCGCAGACCGATTACATGGCCGACCAGCGGATCGGGCCGGAAATCCTCAAGGGCGTGGCCGACAGCTATCGCCGGTTGCGCAATACCCTGCGGTTCCTGCTGGGGGCGCTGGCGCATTTCGAAGAAAGCGACCGGGTCGATCCCGCCGAGATGCCGGAACTGGAACGCTGGGTGCTGCATCGGGTGTCCGAACTGGACGCGGTGGTGCGCGACGGCTATGCCCGGTTCGATTTCCAGGGCGTGTTCCAGGCGCTGTTCAACTTCGCCACGGTCGAACTGTCGGCCTTCTATTTCGACATCCGCAAGGACGCGCTTTACTGTGACGGCGACAGCGACCGGCGCCGCGCCGCGCTGACGGTTCTGGACATCCTGTTCCACCGGCTGACGACCTGGCTGGCCCCGGTGCTGGTGTTCACCATGGAAGAGGTCTGGCTGGAACGGTTCCCGGGCGCGGGCAGCTCGGTCCATCTGGTGGACTTCCCCGAGACGCCGGGCGACTGGCGCGACGAAGAACTGGCCGGGAAATGGGCCACCGTGCGTCGGGTCCGCCGGGCCGTGACCGCCGCGCTGGAAGTGCAGCGCCGGGACAAGGTGATCGGCGCCTCGCTGGAGGCCGCGCCGGTGGTGCATGTCGATGCCGCGGCGAAGGCGATCCTCGATACCGTGAATTTCGAGGATATCTGCATCACGTCGGCCGTTCGCGTGACCACCGATCCCTCGCCTGCCGAGGCCTTCCGCCTGCCGGAGGTCGCGGGCGTCGGCGTGGTCTTCGAGAAGGCCGAAGGCGAGAAGTGCCAGCGCTGCTGGAAGATCCTGCCGGATGTGGGCCGCCATACCCATCCGGGCGTCTGCTGGCGCTGCGACACGGCCTTGGGCTGAGGCCATATCCTGCCCGGGGGCAGGCTGTTTCGCGCAGTGGCGCGGGACAGCCGCTGCCCGCCGATTGATCCAGATCAGCGCGGGCCGGTGCGGGGCTGTGTCTTGTCTTTGCTGCAAAACGAAGGAGACAGGCGAATGACACATCCCAGCAAGACCGAGTTGCGCGACCGCATGCTGGCGCTGGAATCCGAAGAGCTTCGGGCCGCCCGGGATCACTACGCGGCCTTTCTCAAGGACAGCCGCCTCGCCGAGAACGAACCCCACGAGCGCGACGAATTGGCTGCGGCCCGCGTCGCGGCGGACCTGGCCCATGGCTTTGACGATCCGATCCACGATCATGAAGCCAAGATCGACGCGCTCGAGGCGCTGGACACCGGCCCGAGCGCCGAGGTCGGCCCCGGCGCGGTGGTCACGCTGGGCGGGCGGCATTTCATCGTTGCCGTCTCGACCCGCAAGTTCGACTGCGGCGGCGTCACCTACATGGGGATTTCGCAGGAAAGCCCGATCTACAAGAAGATGGCGGGGCTTCAGGCGGGCGACAGCTTCGCGCAGAACGGCGTCGAGATGGTGATCGAAGAGGTTTTCTAGGCCCTGTCGTCCATGCCGTAGAGCGCTTGCTGAACCGGTCCGGCCAGCAGCAGGTAGAGCGAGGTCACGACCAGGGCGCCCGTCACCACGGGGCCGGGGGCGAACCCGGTCCAGGCGGCAAAGCCCGCCAGGGCAGTCCAGACCACGGCCACCGGCAGCGAGAGCACCCGCCAGCGCCGGGTCCGCACGGGATGGATGAATTTCACGGGCAGGAACATGGCGAGGGTCAGCGCCGCGACCAGGCCGAGGCAGGTCGCCCAGTGCGGTTCGGTCGCGAAGAACACCAGAACGGCCATGTTCCAGCAGCCGGGAAAGCCCTGGAAGGAATTGTCGGTGGTCTTCATGCTGGTATCGGCGAAATAGAGCGCCGAGCCATAGGTGATGGCGATCACCGCCACCCAGCCCGACCAGCCGTCCATCAGCCCACTGGCATAGAGCGCATAGGCCGGGATGAAGACATATGTCAGGTAGTCGATGATCAGGTCGAGCAGGACCCCGTCGAAGCGCGGCGCGTGGCGCTTGACGTCGTAGCGCCGCGCCAGCGGGCCATCGATTCCGTCCACGGCAAAGGCCACGACCAGCCAGACGAACATGAGGGCCCAGTCCTGCTGGATCGCCTCGAGCATGGCGAGCATGGCAAAGACGGCGCCGGTGCCGGTGAGCAGGTGAACGGTGAGGGCCTTGCTGTGGTTTGTCATGCGGCTGTGATGTCGGATTTGGCCCGGCGGCGCAAGCGGGCGGGGGCTGTCAAGCGGTGTGGCTGCGCCACGCTTGATATCTCGGCGGCGGGACGCCGCCTCGGGTCGGGGGCCTTGCCCCCGTCGGTCTGCGACCGACTCCCCCACGGTATTTGAAACCCGAAGAAACGGTCATTTGCCCGACCGCGGGTGGGCGCGGTCGTAGACCTCCATCAGGCGGGCGGTGTCCACCGCGGTGTAGGTCTGGGTTGTCGAGAGCGATGCATGGCCCAGAAGATCCTGGATCGCGCGCAGGTCGCCGCCGGCGGAAAGCAGGTGCGTGGCGAAGCTGTGGCGCAGGGCGTGGGGCGTCGCCGTGGCGGGCAGGCCCAGTTGCAGTCGCGCCTGTTCGGTCACCTTCTGGATCGCGCGTGGGGAGAGTGGCCCGCCGCGCTGCCCGCGAAAGAGCGGGGCCTCGGCGTCGAGCCTGTGCGGACAGCTGTGCGTGTAGGCCGCGACCGCTTCGCGCGCCGCCGCCAGAACCGGGACCAGCCGGTCCTTGCCGCCCTTGCCCCGGATGCGCAGGCTTTGGCCCAGTGGCGCGTCGCGGCCCGTCAGCCCCAGCGCCTCGGAGATGCGCAGGCCGCAGCCGTAGAGCAGCGTGACCACGGCCACGTCGCGGGCGGCCACCCAGGGTTTGGTGGCCTGGAGTTCGACCTGGTCGAGCATCTGACGGGCGGCCTCCGGCGCCAGGGGGCGCGGCAGCCGGCTGCGGGGCTTGGGGGCACGGGTGGCCAGCACGGCGCTGGGGTCGATGCCCTCGCGTTCGGCCAGCCAGCGGTAGAAACCTTTCACCGCCGAGAGCGCCCGTGCCAGCGACCGCGCCGCGATGCCGCGCCCGCGTTCGTGGGCCATCCAGGCGCGCATGTCCGAGACGGTCACGGCTGCAATGGGGGCAAGGCCCTGGGCCGCACCGTGATGCCGGGCCATGAAGGCGAGAAACGACAGGACGTCACGGCGATAGGCGGCGATGGTGTTCTCGGCGGCCCCGCCGAGGGCCCGCTGGTGGTCGAGCCACCGGTCCAGCGCGTCGGACAGGGCAGGGGCGATCATGGCCTAGCCCAGCCAGCGCCGCATGACCCGTTCGAGCACACCTGTGAAGAAGGCCAGCAGGTCGGTGCCCTGTTGCGGGGTGAACTGGTGGGGGTCCTCGGCGCCGAGAACCAGCACCCCCGGCAGCCGCCCACTGCCGAGGTCCAGGCGCAGGCAGGCTTCGGAGCGGATGAAATCGGCCTTCTCGCCGAAGAGCATCTCGTTGTCCGTGCGCAGCTGGCGCAGGGTCACCTGGCGCGGCGGATGGTTTCTGCCCTGCGTGATGTAGTCGGCCACGAAGCCCGGCTCGGTCACCCGCAGCACGTCCTGACCGCGGCTTACGGCCGGGTCTTCGGCGCGGCTGGCGGATTCCAGCACCAGCCGCAGGCTGTCCACGCGCAGGATGTCGGCCACGTCGCCTGCCAGATCGGTCAGGAAGTCCTCAAAGCGGGAGGACTCCATCATCCGCAGGATCGCCCGATGAATCTGGTTGGTGCCCGCCAGATTGTCGTAGGCGGCGGCGATCACGGTACGATGGGTGTCTTCCAGACGGTCCAGCCGTGCCTCAAGCCGCTCCATGGCGATGCCGCGCAGATCGATGATGTTCGACCCCATGGACTTTGCGTTTGCCGCGATCAGCGCGCGCATGACCTCCTGATCCTCGAGCACGGTCTCTGGATCTGACAGAATGCGATCGCGGACGGTGGTGCCGGGGCTGCTGCTCATGACGCCCATCCTTTTTGTTTGGCAAGAGCTTACCAGAGCGGGATCACACCGGGCCAGAACAAAATGCAGCCCCGGACGGCACCGTCAGACGATCTTGATCCCGGCCTTGGCGGCATCCTCGAGGAAGGCGGCCAGGCCCTTGTCGGTCAGGATATGCTCGGCCATCTTGTGGATCACCGCCGGGGGCGCCGTGGCCACATCGGCGCCCAGTTTGGCGCAGTCGCTCATGTGGTTGGCCGAGCGGATCGAGGCGGCCAGGATCTGGGTGTCGAAGCCGTAGGTGTCGTAGATGGTGCGGATGTCCTCGATCAGGTCCAGCCCGTCGAGGTTGAGGTCGTCCAGCCGCCCGATGAAGGGCGAGATGAAGGTCGCGCCCGCCTTGGCCGCCAGCAGCGCCTGGTTGGCCGAGAAGCAGAGCGTGACATTGACCATCTTGCCTTCGTCGCTGAGCGTCTTGCAGGCCTTCAGCCCGTCCCATGTCAGCGGCACCTTGACGGCGATGTTGTCGGCGATCCCGGCCAGCTTGCGGCCCTCGGTTATCATGGCCTCGGCCTCGGTGGCGACGACTTCGGCGCTGACCGGCCCCTCGACCATCTCGCAGATCTCTGCGGTGACCTCGTGGATGTCGCGGCCCGACTTCATGATCAGCGACGGGTTCGTGGTGACGCCGTCCACCATCCCCAGCGCGTGCAGGTCGCGGATGGCGTCGACGTCGGCGGTATCGACAAAGAACTTCATGTCAGAGCTCCGGGTGCTTGGGGTTGGCAGTTGTCATGGCAGGGTTTACCCCAGATTAGACAATACGGAAACCCCTTGATGGTTGCGCTAACATGGCTTCGGCGGCACCTGACTTCTACGACGAAGGCGCCCTGGTCGGCGTGCTGACCACCCAGCCGCTGGACCGGGTGCTGGATTATGCCGCGCCCGAGGGCGGCTGCTGGCTGGGCGCCTTCGTCGAGGTCCCGCTGGGCCCGCGCAAGGTGCTGGGTGTGGTCTGGGGGCCGGGCCGGGGCAACTATGACCGGGCCAAGATCCGCTCGGTGATCCGAGTGCTGGACCTTGCGCCCATGACGCCGGACATGCGTGACTTTCTCGAACGGGCGGCGGGCTACACCCTGACGCCCATGCCGGCGATGCTGCGGCTGGCCACCCGGGCGCCGGGGTTGGGCGATGCGCCCTCCATGCGCAAGGTGTTCCGGCTCGGCGATGCCAAACCTGATCGCATGACCGCCGCGCGCGACAGGGTGCTGGGGGTGCTGCGTGACCATGGTGGGCTGTCCTTTACCCTGGGCGAACTGGCCGAGATGGCGGGGGTCTCGGGATCGGTGGTCAAGGGTCTGGTCAAGCAGGGTGCGGTCCGCGAGGAGGACGCGCCGCGCGATACGCCCTATCCCCGGTTGGACCCGGATCACGGCGGCAAGACCCTGACCGAGGCGCAGGCAGGGGCGGCGCAGGCGCTGCGCGCGGCCATCAAGGCGCAGCGCTATGGCACGACGCTGCTCAAGGGCGTGACCGGTTCGGGCAAGACCGAGGTCTACCTCGAGGCGGTGGCCGAGACCCTGCGCGCGGGGCGGCAGGCGCTTGTCCTGCTGCCCGAGATCGCCCTGACCGAGCAGTTCCTGACCCGGATCGAGGCGCGCTTTGGTGTGAAGCCCGGCGAGTGGCATTCCGGCGTGACCATGACCGAGCGGCGGCGCTGCTGGAAGATGGTCGGGCAGGGCGGCTGTCAGGTGGTCGTGGGCGCACGCTCGGCGCTGTTCCTGCCCTACCGCGATCTTGGCCTGATCGTCGTGGATGAGGAACACGACACCTCCTACAAGCAGGAGGACGGGGTGCTTTACAACGCGCGCGACATGGCCGTGCTGCGGGCTTCGCTGACCGGGGGGCAGGTGGTGCTGGCCTCGGCCACGCCCTCGCTGGAAAGCTGGGCCAACGCGCAGGCGGGGAAATACGCGCGGCTAGACCTGGCCGACCGCTTCGGCGAGGCGGTGATGCCCGGGATGGCGGCGATCGACATGCGGATGGAAGAGCTGCCGGGCGGCAAGTGGGTCTCGCCCAGCTTGAAGCAAGCGGTGGACCGGCGGATCGCGCAGGGGGAGCAGGCGCTGCTGTTCCTCAACCGGCGAGGCTATGCCCCGGTGACGATCTGCCGGGCCTGCGGCCACCAGATCGGCTGCGACGACTGCGACGCGACCATGGTGGAGCATCGCTTCCTGAAACGGCTGATGTGCCACCAGTGCGGCGAAACCAGGCCGATGCCGGCTGCCTGTCCAAGCTGCGGGGCCGAGGACCGGCTCGCGCCTGTCGGCCCGGGCGTCGAGCGACTGGAGGAAGAGGCCCGCGCGCTTTGGCCCGAGGCGCGCACCGCTGTCCTGTCGTCCGATCTGTATGGCTCGGCCCGGGCGCTGAAAGAGGCGATCGAGGGGATCGCCGCGGGCGAGGCGGATATCATCATCGGCACGCAGCTGGTGGCCAAGGGGCACAATTTTCCGAACCTGACGCTCGTCGGGGTCATAGATGCCGACCTCGGCTTGCAGGGCTCCGACCTGCGGGCGGCCGAGCGGACGTTCCAGCTGTTGCGCCAGGTCGCAGGCCGGGCGGGGGGGGGGGGGGGGGGGGGGGGGGGGGGGGGGCGGGGGGGGGGGGGGGGCGGGGGGGGGGGGGGGGGGGGCGCCGCCCGCGGGG
>NZ_JBKOTX010000122.1:0-17867 GCF_047086965.1 Roseovarius halophilus (ex Wu et al. 2025)
TGATCGCGCCGATCGCCATGGAGGACGGCCTGCGCTTCGCCATCCGCGAAGGCGGCCGCACCGTCGGCGCCGGCGTCGTCGCCAAGATCATCGAGTGAGCCGAGGTGCTCTCGAAAGCTGTGGAAAGGGCGCCCGCGCGGCGCCCTTTTTCTTTTGCGGTCGTCGCGCAATCGGCACGGTCGGTATCGACGCCCGTGCGGTGCGACAGCCGCGCGCTGTGCCCCGGCGGCCGTTTCCCGCCGCAGGGAATAATTTTCCGACGGATTCGCCCGAAGAATGCTTGAATTCTGCGCCCGAGTAACGTACCCGCTTCCTTGGCCCTAGGGGTATAGCTCAGTTGGTAGAGCGACGGTCTCCAAAACCGTAGGTCGCGGGTTCGAGCCCTGCTGCCCCTGCCACTTCCTCGAACCTTCCGTAGTTTCGCCGGGACGCTCTGCGTATCAGTCCGCCCGGTCAGGTCGCCTTGTGGATGTCACCCGAATCGAGCACCGGCGAGGCGTCGATGTCGGCCGCGTTCAGCATCGCGGCCACACGCTCCAAAGACGCCACGAGCATGGATTGCTCCCAGTCGTCCAGCGCTTCGAACTTGCGCACGAATTGCTGCTGCAGCGCGTCGGGCGCTTCCTGGATGGTGCGGCGACCGGCCTCGGTGATGATGATGTTCGTCTGCCGCCTGTCGCGCGCAGATTTCTCGCGCACGACCATGCCCTTGCGGACCAGCTTGTCCACGAGCGATGTCACCGTGGCCTGCGAGACGCGCATCCGGTGCGCGATCGTCGTGGCCGTGCACTGGCCCTGTTCGGCGACGACTTGCAGAACCCTGAACTGAACCGCGGTCAAACCGGCGGATTGCGCCAGTTCGCGACCGAAAAGCTCGGTCGCGCGGAGGATTCGGCGCAGGGCGATTAGGCAGATATCAATACGTTCCATGAGATTCTCCGGGTGGATTGGTTCATGTTTACAAGGAAATTCGAGGATCGGCAAATGCCGAATAAGCATTTAAAATCTAAGCACTGTAGCGACACGGAAATACGCTATAAGCGCCTATCCTGTGCAAATATGCGACATTTCGCACAGTGGTACTTAGGCTATTGAAGTTTTCGATCGACATTGCTATTTTGCCTGTCAAAGCAACAAGGAGACATGTAGCTTCAATGCGACACGCACTTGAACTGTTTCGAACCGCCGCGCCCTCGCTGCGCCGGCCGACATCTGAAGACGGGGCAGAGATCTGGGAGCTCATCCGCGCCTGCAAGCCGCTGGACGAGAACTCGATGTACTGCAACCTGATCCAGTGCGATCATTTCAGCGAAACCTGCGTTCTTGCCGAGAATGCCGAAGGCGATGCCGTGGGCTGGATCTCGGCCTACGTGATGCCCAATGATCCCGAGACGCTGTTCGTCTGGCAGGTCGCCGTGTCCGAGCAGGCGCGCGGTACGGGCCTTGGCGGCCTGATGCTGCAAGCCCTGCTGAACCGCGATGCCTGCAAGGGCGTGCGCCGGACCCAGACCACGATCACCAGCTCGAACGAGGCGTCCTGGGCGCTCTTCCGCAAGTTTGCCGAGAAGAAAGACACCAAGCTGAACATACAGCCCTATTTCACGCAGTCGCTGCACTTCCGCGGCCGCCACAACAGCGAATACATGGTCACGATCGACCTGCAGGAGCGGATGGAGAAGGCGGCCTGAGACGCGGGTCGCCCCTGCTCACCCAACAAATTCCCAAACCGAGGAAAACCCATGCCGACTGATACGTCAGCCGAAATCGCCATTTTCAATCGCCGTGAATCCGAGGCGCGCAGCTATTGCCGCGGGATAAACCGGCTGTTCACCCATGCCAAGGGGTCAGAGATGACCGACGACAAGGGCCGGACATACATCGACTTCCTGGCCGGGTGTTCCTCGTTGAACTATGGCCACAACGACCCGGACATGAAGGCCGCGCTCGTCGATCATATCTCCGGTGACGGGCTGGCCCACGCGCTGGACCTGCATACCGATGCGAAGGGGGCTTTCCTCGACGCTTTCGAAAGCCGGATCCTCAAGCCGCGGGACATGGACCACAAGGTGATGTTCACCGGGCCGACCGGTGCGAACGCAGTGGAAGCGGCGATGAAGATCGCCCGCAAGGTCACCGGCCGCAGCAACATCATCTCTTTCACCAACGGCTTTCACGGCGTGACGCTCGGCGCGCTCGCCGCGACCGGCAACGGGTATCACCGTGGCGGGGCGGGCATCCGTCTCGATGGGGTCACGCGCATGCCCTATGACGGCTACATGGGCGGGTGCTGCGACACGACCAACATGCTGGAGGCAATGCTGAAGGATTCGTCCAGCGGTGTTGACGCGCCGGCGGCCATCCTGCTGGAGACCGTGCAGGGCGAGGGCGGCCTCAACGCTGCGCGCCCCGAATGGATCAAGCGGGTTGCGGACCTCGCGCATGAACATGGCGCTCTGCTGATCATCGACGATATCCAGGCCGGGTGCGGCCGGACGGGCACGTTCTTCTCGTTCGAGGAAATGGGCGTGATGCCCGACATCGTGACCATGGCGAAGTCGGTTTCGGGCTACGGCCTGCCGATGGCCCTCATGCTGGTCCGCCCCGAGCATGACGTGTTCGGTCCGGCCGAGCATAACGGCACCTTCCGTGGCAACACGCATGCCTTCGTGACGGCACGCGTCGCGATCGAGAAATTCTGGTCCGACGACAGCTTTCAGCAGGAGCTCGCCGGCAAGGAAAAGATCCTGACCGAGAGCTTGCAGCAGCTGGCCGAGCTGGTCCCCGGTGCCCGCCTGAAAGGCCGCGGGCTGATGCAGGGGGTCGATGTCGGCTCCGGCGACCTGGCCGGCGAAATCTGCGCGCGCGCCTTCGAGAAGGGGCTTATCATCGAGACGTCGGGCACCAACGACGAGGTCGTGAAGGTGCTGGCGCCGCTGACAACGCCCGAGGCCACGTTCCGCAAGGGGCTGAACATCATGCTGGACGCCGCGCGCGACGTGACCGCCACCACCAAGTTTGCCGCGGAGTGACAAGATGATCGTACGTGACTTCAACGAGATACTCGAAAACGAGAAGGACCGCGTGGTGCAGGATGCGCAGTGGTCCTCGGTTCGGATGCTTCTGGCCGATGACGGGATGGGGTTCTCGTTCCACATCACCTTCCTCGATGCAGGGTCCGAGCATACATTCGAGTACAAGAACCATTTCGAGAGCGTGTACTGCATCCAGGGGTCCGGGTCGATCACCGACCTGGCCACCGGGGAGACGCACGAGATCAAGCCGGGCGTGATGTATGCCCTGAACGAGCATGACCGTCACACCCTGCGCGCCAAGGAAGAGCTGGTCATGGCCTGTGTGTTCAACCCGCCCGTGACGGGGCGCGAAGTGCACCGGGCCGACGGCTCCTACGCCCTCGAAGACAGTTGAGAAGGGCCCGGAAACGGGCGAATGAAATGACATTTCCCAAGCATACCGTCGAGAAGATCGGCGGCACATCCATGAGCCGCGTGCACGAATTGCGCGACAACCTGCTGATCGGTGACCGTACGGGCGAAGACCTCTACCACCGCATCTTCGTTGTCTCGGCGTTCGGTGGCATCACCAACCTTCTGCTCGAGCACAAGAAATCGGGGCAGCCCGGTGTCTATGCGCTGTTCGCAAACGATGATGACGATCACGGCTGGCTCGATGCGCTGTCGCAGGTGGCCAAGGCGATGACCGAGGCCCATGCCGAGGTGCTGGATCAGCCGGGCGATCTGGCGATGGCCGACGAATTCGTGCGTGAACGGATCGAGGGCGCAAGGTCGTGCCTGTTCGACCTGCAGCGGTTGTGTTCCTTCGGGCATTTCCGGCTGTCGAGCCACATGCTGGTGATCCGCGAGCTGCTTTCCGGGCTGGGCGAGGCGCACGCGGCCTTCGTCACCACCCTCATGCTGCAGCGCGCGGGCGTCAACGCGCGGTTCGTCGATCTCAGCGGTTGGCGGGACGAGGCGGAACACACGCTGGCCGAACGGATCACGGCCGGGTTCGCCGACGTCGACCTGACCAGTGAACTGCCCATCGTGACGGGGTATGCGCAGTGCACCGAAGGGCTGATGCGTGAATACGACCGCGGATATTCCGAGGTCACGTTCTCGAACATCGCGGCCCATACCGGCGCGGACGAGGCGATCATCCACAAGGAATTCCACCTGTCCTCGGCCGATCCGGGGCTTGTCGGGGCGGAAAACGCGCGCAAGCTGGGGCAGACGAACTATGACGTCGCCGACCAGCTGGCGAACATGGGGATGGAGGCGATCCACCCCAACGCCGCCAAGATCCTGCGGCGCGCCGGCATCCCCTTGCGGGTGACCAACGCCTTCGACCCGGCGGATCCGGGCACGCGGATCGACGACACACCGGCAGACGCGCCGGCGGCTGAAATCGTGACGGGCCTGAATGTCGTGGCGCTGGAGCTGTTCGAACAGGACATGGTCGGCGTGAAGGGGTATGACGCCGCCACGCTGGAGGTGTTGAAGCGCCACAACGTGCGGATCGTGTCCAAGACGTCGAATGCCAACACCATCACGCACTATGTCGAGGCGTCGCTGAAAACGGTGCGCCGGGTGATCCGCGATCTTGAACAGCTTTACGGCCAGGCCGAGCTGAACGCGCGGCAATTGTCGATCGTCTCTGTCATCGGGCGTGACCTGTCCGGGCTCAAGATCCTGTCGCGCGGGCTTGCGGCACTCGAAGATGCGGGGATCGAGGCGGTGGCGGCGCAGCAGACCACGCGCAACGTGGATGTCCAGTTCGTCGTGCCGCGCGAAAGCGCCGAGGCGGCCATCAAGGCCTTGCACGAACAGGTCGTCGCGGGGGAAAACGTCATGCGGATCGGCAAGGCGGCCTGACCGGGCGGCGCGTGACTTTCAAACGGCCGGGCGGCAGCCCGGCCTCTTGGTGTCGTGGTCTGTGCACCACCTGACACGCCGCGTGGGGCGGCGCCAACGGCCCGGCCACGACAGGCGCCACGCTGGCGCGGGAAGCGGTTACCCCGATTCGAGCGTGCGATTCTCACGCTCCACACGGCGAATCCGCTCCTCCGCGGTCAACCCGGCCCGCGCGACGAGCATCCCGACAATCGATTCGATCAGGACGAGCGTCGCGGCGTGGGACGAAAAGAATTGCGGACTTTCCGAAGGAACGATGAATCCTTCGTCCGCGAACGGGAAGGCCGGGCAGCTGTGTGAATCGGTGATGACGACGACCGCCGCGCCCTTTTCTTTGAAAAGCGCCGCGGCGCGTTGGGCCCGCGCGGCGTAGGGCGTCTTGGATATGACGATCCCGACATCCCGGTCCGTCACGCGCGCCAGCACGGCGCCAAGGCTGTCGCCGCGGTGCCCGGTTACGGTCCAGTTGTCATTGAACCACTTGGCAAGGTAGGCGAAGTAATCGACGATCACGGCAGAGGCCAGTTCGCCGTGCAGGAACACCTCGCGCGCATCGGCAAGGCGGGCGACGGTACGTTCAAGCTGCCCCGGCGTGGCCGTGTTCACCTGGGTCGCGATGTTGGCGATGCACGCCTCGGATTGCCTGTTCAGGAAAGACAACCCGTCGGCCATGTCCGGGGATTCGCGCAACTGCCTGGCCTTGTCCGCGAAGCTGATCTGCTGCCCGACCGACGCGCGAACGACGTCGCGCAGTTCCTCGTAGCTGCCGTAATCGAGCGCCTTGGCCAATCTCGAGAAGGTGGCGGGCGCAAGACCGCTGTCATTGGCCACGGACCGCAGCGAACGCGTTGCCGTATCGAGCTGATGGCGGATCAGGTAATTGCCAGCCTCGCGCAGCTTGTCGCTCAGCGACTCGTACTTGGCGGCCAGCCGCTGCTCCAGCGAACCCTGCACGATCCGTATCCTCCCCGCTCAACGTGATTTTCAGGCTTTCACCCGGCTCACACGGTGTCAACCGGCGGCGCCTGTGTTGCAGGTGGCGGCCCGGTCTTGATTACCCGAACCGAAAAGGTGATTGGAGAAACTTCTTTACCAATTTTTCATTATCAATACTATTGCGGCTGCGAGAAGCAACGGACCGGCAGGAAGCATCCCCGTCCGGTCGAAGGGAGGATACATGACAACGAACAGAATTTCACGTCGGACGGCTCTGACGGGTCTTGCCACCGCCGGCGCATCCGGGTTGGCGGCGCCGTCCCTCGCGACCGCGCAGGGCCAGACCACCACCTGGAAGGTGCAGACATCCTGGCCCGGCGGCATCGGCCTGCAGATCTTCCAGGACTGGGCCGAGTCGATCGTTGAGAAGACCGGCGGCGAACTGGCATTCGAACCGTTCGGCGCCAATGACGTCGTCGGCGATTTCCAGCTGTACGACGCCGTCAAGAACGGGGTGCTCGACGCGGTCAACCCGTTCACGATCTACGCGCAGGGGATCATTCCCGCCGCGATGTTCCTGACAAGCTATCCCATGGGGATGCGCAACCCGCACGAATTCGACACGTTCTACTACGGCCTTGGCGGGCTTGAAATGGCGCGCGAACTCTATGCCAAGCAGAACATGCATTTCGTCGGGCCCATTCACCACGGCCCCAACATCATCCACTCCAAGGTGCCGATCCGTTCCGTGGACGACTTCGCCGGCCGCAAGATGCGCGCCCCCGGCGGGATGGTCGCTGAAATGTTCTCGGCGCTGGGCGCCAAGACAACGCTGCTGCCCGGGTCCGAGATCTTCCCGGCGCTTGAAAAGGGCACGATCGATGTTGCCGACTACGTCGGCCCGGCGGTGAACTATGCCTTGGGCTTCAGCCAGGTGACCGATTACATCTCGATGGGCCCCCCGGGCTTCATGTCGGTCTATCAACCGGTCGACATCATGGACCTGACCGTCGGCATGGAAAGCTGGAACGCGCTCAGCGACGAGATGAAACAATTCGTCGAGATGGAAGTGCACACCTATTCCGACATGCACCACGCGGCCATCCAGAAAGCCGACCAGGAAGCCTGGGACAAGTTCATGGCCGATGGCACGCAGGTGACACGCCTGAGCCAGACCGACGTGGAAATCATGACCGAGGTCGCCGTGCCGATCTGGTTCAAGTACGCGAACCGCGACAAGGACGCGGCGCGCGTCTTCAAGACGCAGCTTGATTACATGATGTCCGGTTCGCTTGGCTACGTGTCGCCCGACATGGTCGAGGGTCAGTCGCTCGATCTCTGAGCCGCTCTTGCTGAACCGCTTGTCGCGCCCCCGGGTGTTCCGGGGGCGCGGCTTGTCATCCCTCGTGACAAACGGAAAATCTCATGCCCAGCATCAACTTCATTCTGCCTCACTGGCTGTACTGGGGGACGCTTTTCGTCTTTCCGGTGATCGCCATGGTGATGGCGCGACGTCGCCAGGGTGACGGTTACTCGCTCCCGGTCGGCTACATGATCCTGATAACCGGGGGGCTGCTGGGCTTGCACCGGCTATATCTGCGTAACCTTTGGGGGTTGATCTTCCTGCCGCTCTTCTTCGCGATCCTGTTCGCCAACGCGCAGGAGCGCGGCGCGCGCGAGTTGCAATCGGAGGCGGCCAACGCCGTGACAAGCGCCGAACGCCTCATCGAGCGGGTCGCGCCCAATGTCGAGGGGGCCGACGACAAGATCGCGCAACTGCGCGCCGAGCTGGAAGAGGCCGAGGAGGGCAGCTTTGCCGAGATCCGGGCGGAACGGATGCTGGAAAAGGCCGAGGCCGCAAAGGTGACGGATGCCGAGCGCCTTGAGCAGGCCGAGGCCGATCTGCAGGCGGCGCAACCGTCTCTCGAATCGGCCTCTGAGGCACGCGACTTCTGGTCGACCGTCGCCTTCACGGCGTTTCTCGTCATCTGTGCGCTCGTCGCGCTCGACGCGGTCCTGCTGCCCGGCATGATGCGGCGGGCCAAGGACAGGATGGCGGCGGCGCCCCAGCCCTACGCGGACGAGGAGGAGCGCCTCGAAGAGGTCGAGGAGGCCGAGGAAAAAAGCGATATGGACCATATCGGCACCGGCTGGACCGGCGCCCTCGACAGGCTGTCCTACTATGCCGGCGAGTTCGTGAGTTACTGGATGGTCATCGCCGTTTTCGCCTATTATTTCGAGGTCGTCGCGCGCTACGTCTTCAACTCGCCGACGATCTGGGTCCACGAGGGCATGTTCCTCATGTTCGGGATGCAGTACCTGATTGCCGGCGCCTATGCCGCGCTGACGGATGCGCATGTCAAGGTGGACGTCTTCTATGCCGAATGGTCGCCCCTGCGCAAAGCGGTGGTGGACCTGTTCACCTCGATCTTCTTCTTCATATTCGCGGGCACGCTGCTTGCCACCGGCTGGATTTTCGCCATGGATGCGACACGGGTCGGCGAAGTGTCCTTCTCGGAATGGACGATCGCCTACTGGCCCTTCAAATGGGCCATCGTCGTGGGGGCCATCCTGCTGATACTGCAGGGGATCTCCAAGCTGGCGCAGGATGTCGCCACCGTTCGCAACAGCCTGCAGGGAGCGTAAGACATGGGTCTGGAAATGGAAATCGGCTGGCTGACATTGCTCATGTTCGGCAGCCTGATGGTGCTCTTGATGGTCGGGCTGCCACTGGCCTTCGTCACGGGGGGGCTGGCCTGTGTCTTCCTGTTCATCCTCGGCGATGCGCAGACGCTGAACATCGTACCCTCGCGCATCTTCCCGCTGATGACGAACTACCAGCTCTCGGCGATCCCGCTGTTCATCTTCCTGGCCGCGATGCTGGAAAGGGCGGGCATCATCAACGAGATGTTCGACGTGATCTACAAGCTGCTCGGCGGGCTCAAGGGCGGGCTCGCCGCGGCAACGATCATTGCCTCGACGATCCTCGCGGCCATGGTCGGCGTGATCGGCGCGGCCGTGGTGACGATGGGGATCATCGCGCTGCCCGCGATGCTCGAACGCCAGTACAACCCCAAGATCGCCATGGGCTCGATCATGGCAGGCGGCACGCTGGGCATCCTGATCCCGCCGTCGATCCTTGCCATCATCTATGCCGTGGTCGCTGAACAATCCGTGGGGGAGCTTTTCGTGGGCGCCGTGTTGCCGGGCCTGCTGCTGTCGGGGATGTATATCGGCTACGTCACGCTGATGTGCTATGCCGATCCGGCGAAAGGGCCCCCCATTCCGCCAGCGGACCGGGTCAGCAACGCCGAGAAGTTGCGGCTGCTGGGCAACATGGCCGCACCGCTCACCCTGATCGCGGTTGTGCTGGGCGTGATCTTCGCCGGCGTGGCAACGCCGGTCGAGGCCGCGGGCATCGGCACCTTCGGGGCGTTCATCGTGGCGGCCATCCACGGCAAGCTCAACTGGCATACCGTGCGCGCCGCCTGCCTGACCACGCTCAAGGCCAGCGCGATGGTCATCTGGATCATGTTCGGCGCGACGATCTTCGTCGGGCTCTACGTGCTTGAGGGCGGACAGGACTTCGTGGAAAGCACGATGACCGGCCTCGGTCTCGGCCCGTGGGGTATCCTGATCCTCATGCAGGTCATCCTGGTTGCGCTGGGCATGTTCCTCGACTGGGTCGGTATCCTGCTTCTCGCGGTGCCGATCTTCGTGCCGATCGTCAAGGCGCTTGGCGCGGCGGCTTTCGGGCTCGGGGACGAGGGGGATCTCGTCCTTTGGTTCGGGGTTCTCTACCTCGTGAACATGCAGATGAGCTTCCTGTCACCGCCCTTCGGCTATGCGCTGTTCTACCTGCGCGGCGT
This sequence comes from Roseovarius halophilus (ex Wu et al. 2025), assembly GCF_047086965.1. Lineage (NCBI taxonomy): Bacteria > Pseudomonadati > Pseudomonadota > Alphaproteobacteria > Rhodobacterales > Roseobacteraceae > Roseovarius > Roseovarius halophilus (ex Wu et al. 2025). The sequence continues at coordinate 9,734 of NZ_JBKOTX010000122.1, forward strand.
GGCGCCGCCGGAAATCCCGATGAGCGACATCTTCAAGTCCGCGCTGCCGTTCCTGTTCCTGCAGATCGTCGGGCTGACCATGTGCATGATGTTCCCGCAGATCATCACGTGGCTGCCCAAGCTGGTCTACGGATAGGGTGGCAGGCGCGCGGCCCCGTCTCGGGGTCGCGCGCCGCGGTCAGTAATCCTGCGCCTTGCGGATGCGGGTCATGCGGTTGCCGGCCTCGATGGCATCGGCAAGCGTGACGATCCCCCGGCCGTGCATGATCTCGATCAAGCGCTGGAAAACCTCGGCCGTGGCCATCGCGTCGCCAAGGGCGGTATGGCGCCGTTCGGGCGGGATCGTCACTTCGAGCCGCTGCGCCAGCGCGTCCAGCGTGTGTTCCCCCGTATGTTCGAACACTGCCGCGGACAGCAAAACGGTGCACAGCGCAGGATGATCGAAGCGGCGCCCGATCCGCGACTCGTCAAGCCGCAGGAAAGCGAGGTCAAAGGGCGCGTTGTGGGCCACGAGGACCGAGCCTTCGCAGTAATCGTGAAACTGTTTGCCGGCACCGGCGATATCGGGCGCATCGGCAACCATCTCGTCGGTGATGCCATGCACCCGCGTCGAGGCGGCCGGGATCGCCCGACCGGGGGCAACCAGCGTGTCGAAGGTTTCGCCGGCCAGAACCCGCCCATTGATCAGCCGGACCCCCGCGATCTGCACGATCCGGTCGCCCGCGCGGGGGGCAAGCCCGGTGGTTTCCGTGTCAAAGACCACGAAACGCAGGTCCGCCAGCGGCGTGTGCAGCATGTCGCTGTCCGGGTCGCCCTGCGGCAGGTCGAAATCATAGAATTCCGGGCGCGCATCCGCGGGCGCCAGCCCCGGTGCCCCGGCGGCGGCAAGCGGCAGCACGATCCGATGACCCGCGCCCAGTGTCTCGGCCCAGATCTCGGTGTGGTGCCCGTCCAGCACGTCGCGCCCCGAATACGTTCCGTAAGCGTCCGAGACATTGGCGCGCACCCAGCGGTCAAGCAGGCCGTCGGGCACCTCGTCGCCGTGCCATGAAACGGTGATCCAGACCTCGTGGTCGTGCGGCTCCGCGGCCAGCGTCACCTCGTGGCGCCGGTCCCCGTCGGTCAGGCCGGCCACCAGGTTCGTCAGCAGGCCGATGATCGCGAAGCCGTCGCAACTCAGGAAATGCTGGCCGCCGCTGCTTGCGAGGGGTACCGTTGCCCGGGCATGCAGCGCGTCGAACACGTCCTGAGCCGCAACCTCGGAAGCCGGCCAGTGGCGTGCCGTCGCGGCGCCGTAGCGCCGGCTGTTTTCGCGCAGGCTGGTGAACAGCCGGTCGAGTTCCTGCTGCATGGCGGCGTTGAAGGTCGCCCGGCTTTTCGCGGGCATGTCGGCATCCATGGTCAGCACGTCCAGAACCGCGCTCATCGCGGCGGCGGGCCGGCGGACCTCCTCCAGCAGGGTGTTGAACAGATGGTCGCGTTCGGCATGGCTGCGCAGGTCGTCGGTGGCGTCGTGAAAGATCACGACATGGCCGATCCGGCCCGCCTCCGACCTCACCGGGCTGACACGGCCCAGCAGGAAACGCGCACCGTCGGCCGTGGCCGCGAGGAAGGATTCCGATTCCGCCTCGCCCCGGTCGCGCTTGGCCGCGATCCTGTTGATCGCGTGTTCCAACGGGGCCACCCGCAGAAACCCGGAAATCGGCCGGTCCAGCCCGATCGGCCCCAGGAGCGTCTGCGCCACGCGGTTGTACAGCATGATGCGATGATCGGGCGTCAGGACGATGGCGCCCTCGGACAGGTCATGCATCAATGTCTCGAAAAGGGCTTTCTCGCGCGTGATCTTCTCGGTCTCGCGGGCGATCGCGCGATCCTGCGCCGCGCGCGCGTCGTTCAGCGCCGCGTGGATGGCGTTGGCCGCCGGGGCGAGCGCCCCGAGATAGCGTGCCGGTGTCTCGTCGATGTCGGCGCCGACCGCCGCGCGGGCGCGCGTGTCGAGATCAGAGGCAAGCGCGCGGATGGGCTGCGCCACGTTGCGGTCGAAAAGCACCCCCACCCACGTGGCGAGCCCCGCCTGTGCGAAACCGGCGACCAGCCCGGCGATCACGTAGCCCTCGACCGGGCCGCCGTACCGGGCATGGCCCAGCCAAAGCGCCCCCGTCGTGGCGGCGGTGCCGCCCGTCGCCAAGGCCGCGAAAAAAAGCGCGAAACGCTGCCGCAGCCCCAGCCGTTCACCCATGTTCCGCCTCGCCCAGAAGCTGGGCGATCTCCTTGGTCAACTCGGTGGTGGCGAAAGGCTTGGTCAGGAAGCCGTCGGCCCCGAGCGCGAGCCCCTTGCGCCGCTCCACCTCGCCGCCGCGCGCCGTCATCATGAGCACCTTGACGTCGCGCAGGCCGGCGTCGTTGCGGATGTACTGGCAGATTTCGTATCCCGACCGGCCGGGCAGCATCACGTCGAGCACGACAAGGTCGGGCCGTTCCTCGGCAAGCGCCGTGATCGCCGCGTCGCCGTCGGACACGTGCCGCAACCGGTAGCCCTTGCGCCCGATCAGGTATTCCAGGGCCAGCGCGATATTGGTCTCGTCCTCGACCAGCAGAATGGACTTGGTGCTCACGGTGCTTTCCTCCTCAGTTCGCGCCCCCGCAGACCCGCGTGATCAGGGGGTCCGACCGGTCCAGCGCGCGCCACGTCGCTTCTTGCGGATCGGAAAGCGCCTTGTCGGACACGTCGGCGCGGGCCGGAGCCGCGCAATCGACCAGTTGCGGTACGTTCGCGGGGCGTCTCCAGCGGCCGAAAAGATACATCTCCACCAGCCGCATGTCCGCCGCATCCTCCTTGCGCCGGACGGTCGCGCTGTCCAGCACGACCAGCCCCGTGACCTGCGGGGCCAGATAGGTCCACGGTTTCCAGACCGCCGTCTCCTCGATCTCGCGCAGCACGACCATGCCCTCGGGCAGGTCGGCCTTCTTGCGGTCCGCCCAGCTGTATTCCGACCAGATCGTGTAGCCGATCATCGTGAGACCCGCCGCGACGGGCACCGACCATTTCGGCAGGCGCCCGCCGCTGATCCGGTTGAGCAGCAGAACCAGACCGACAACGCCGATCGCGGCGAAAAACGTGGCAATGAGTTCGACGAACATCCTGTCACCTCCCGCGGCCAAGGGCCGATTGCATTGTCTTGACCACCATGAAGGCATCGCGCAAGTGGTTGCGTTCAAGTTCGGACAACGTGCCGGGCGCGAGGAAGTTGTTGGGCTTGGTCCCGTCGCGGATGCAGGCCGCCTGATGGCGCAGCCGCGTCTCGGCGATCAGGTCGTAGGCGTCGATCAGGTCATGCCCGCCCGTCTCGGATATCAGGCCGGCATCCCGCGCGGCCTCCAGCCGGTCGCGCGTGTTGGCGGTATCTATCCCGCCCTCCAGCGCGTAGATGCGCCCCAGATCGACCACCGGCACCACGCCCGACAGCTTGAGGTCGACGGTATTCTTGTGCTCGCCCGAGCGGATCAGCGCGAAGCCCCGGAACAGGCTCAGCGGCGGCGTGTGCTTGAGCGAGTTCTCCACCATGTGCGCCACGAAGATCGAGTTGGCGCGCGCCATCCGCAGCACCTCGGCCTGAAGCCCGTCATGCAGCGCGACCTCGCCACCGATGGGGCGCAGGTCGAACATGACCGAGGCCAGCATCTGCGCCTCGTTGTCGGGCTCCGTGATCCACTTGCGGAAATATTCGCGCCAGACGCGCACGGGCTGGCGCCAGCGGGGATTGGTGGCCATCATGTCGCCCGGGCAGTACACGAACCCGCAGGTGTTCAGCCCGTCCGAGACGAACCGCGCCAGCTGTTCGAAATACGCGTCATGCGCCGGCTCGGCGGCATCGTCGAGGATCAGGCAATTGTCCTGGTCCGACACGCCGGTCTGCTCCTGCCGCCCCTGCGAGCCGCAGGCGAGCCAAAGATAGGGCACCGGCGGCGGGCCCAGCCGTTCCTCGGCCAGTGTCAGCAGGCGGCGGGTGATCGCATCTGTGATGTCGGTGATCCGGCGGGTGATCGCGGTATGCCGGGTTCCCGCGCTGACCAGCTGCGTCAGCATCGCCGGCACGCGGTCCATCACCCGCGCCATCCGCTCGGCATCGTCGGCCTGCACGATGTCGGCGATCATGTGGCTGGCGGTGGTGGCCTGCTGGCGGATCAGGTCGGTGCGCCCGATCATCCCCATGATACGCCCGGCGCGGGCCACGGGCAGGTGATTGATGCCGTTGTCGGCCATCATGATCAGCGCATCGAGCCCGAGCGCGTCCGGCGCGATCGTCATCGGGTCGGGCGTCATGACGCGCGAGACGGGCAGGGTGCCGTCGTGGCCCTCGGCCAGAACCTTGTTCGTGAGGTCGTGCACGGTGATGATCCCACTCAGCCGGTCGCCCTGCATGACCAGCACCGAAGAGATGACCCTGTCCCGCATCAGCCGGGCCACGTCCGTCACGGTGGCCTGCGGTGTGCAGGATACTGGCGTGCGGGCCATCATGTCGGATACCTGCAGCGCGGTCAGACCCGTGGCGTAGGGGGTTTCATCGCCGGCGGCGCGGGCGGGCGCGGCCGGGCCGAACCAGTCGGCAAAGGGCGCGACGCGGTCCAGCAGGTCGTGAAACGCCGCGGCCGGGATCAGGATGAGCCGGCAGGTCTCGGTCGCGCGGGCGGTCAGCATGGCGCGGCCGTCACGCAGCAGCCCGCGCTCGCCCATCACGTCGCCGGGGCCACGGCGCGAAACGACGTCGGCTTCGCGCGACATGATGTCGAGCGCCCCGGCCTCGACCACGTACAGCCCTTCCAGGGGGCGCCCCTCGGTGAAAAGCGTTTCCCCGTCCTCCAGCGTGACGCGGCGCAGCTTGGCGGCGATCTCGTCGCGGAGGGCGCCGGGCAGCAGGTCGAACGGGGCGTGCCGCGCTAGGCGATCCATCAGGGGGCCGGTCTCATCGGTCATCGGGCGCGCCTTCTTTGTCGCGGTCTTTGAAATTGTCTAAAAGAAATTCCCCGGTCCGGAAATATCGGCGGGGCGTGTGCCGGGGGCGCCTGTCGGGCGCCCCCGGCCATCGCGTGGGATCAGTGATCGGCCGCGGCTGTTCCCGCGCCCTTGGGCACGCGGACGCTTTCGACCAGCTCGTTGATCTCGTCGGGGATCGGGGCGCTCGATCTCGACACGAGGAAGGCCACCGCGAAGTTCACCATCGCACCAACCGCCCCGAAGGACGTCGATTTGATCGTGGCGAGCAGCGGATCGGCATCGGTGAATGTGTTCGTGCCGGGGACGAAGAACCAGCCCTTGTGCAGGAAGATGTAGATCAGCGTCACCACGAGGCCCGTGATCATGCCCGCCACGGCGCCCTTGTTGTTCACCTTGGTGAAGATGCCCATCATGAGCGCCGGGAAGATCGACGCACCGGCAATCCCGAAGGCCAGCGCCACGGTCTGCGCGGCAAAACCCGGCGGGTTGAGGCCCAGGTACGAGGCCACGACGATCGCCACGGCCATCGCGATCCGTGCCGACAGAAGCTCCCCCTTCTCCGAGATGTTCGGATTGAAGCGGCCCTTGACGAGGTCGTGGCTCACCGCCGAGGAGATGGCCAGAAGCAGGCCGGCGGCCGTCGACAGCGCGGCGGCGATACCGCCCGCCGCGATCAGGCCGATCACCCAACTGGGCAGGTTGGCGATTTCCGGGTTGGCCAGCACGAGGATGTCACGGTTGAAGTTGGTCAGCTCGTTTGCAACCCAGCCGTGTTCCTCGGCTGTCTGCCCGCTCACCACCGTGGCAACGCCGGACTCCCTTAGCTTATCGACTTCCTCTTGAGCAGCCGCAATCTTGTTTGCATCGCCCTCAGCTTGAGCAGTTTCGAGAGCGGCCATGGCGGAACCCAAACCACCGTCGCTGTAGTATTGGATCCGGCCATCATTATTGAAGTCTGTCCAGCCGAGAAGGCCGGTCTGCTGCCAAGTCGCCATCCAGTCATACTTTGGATTGTCGGCGATCGTCTCGGTCGAGACGGCCTGCCCGGCGGTGCCTTCGGGCCACATCAGCTCGGTGATGTTCAGCCGCGCCATCGCGCCGACGGCCGGCGCCGTGAGGTACAAAAGCGCGATGAAGACCAGCGCCCAGCCCGCCGACCAGCGCGCATCGGCCACCTTGGGAACGGTGAAAAAGCGCATGATCACGTGGGGCAGGCCCGCGGTGCCGATCATCAGGCTGAGCGTGAAGAGCACCATGTTGAGCGTGTCGGCATGATGCGCCGTATACGCGTTGAAGCCCAGATCGGTCACGATCTGGTCCAGCTTGGTCAGCAGCGGCTCACCGCTCGCCGCGTGGTCCCCGAACAGCCCCAGTGCCGGGATCGGGTTGCCCGTCAGTTGCAGCGAGATGAAGATCGCCGGGATCGTGTACGCCATGATCAGGACGACGTATTGCGCGACCTGCGTGTAGGTCACGCCCTTCATGCCGCCGAAAACGGCATAGGCGAACACGACGCAGGCGCCGATCAGCAGGCCGGCGGTGTTGCTGACCTCCAGAAAGCGGCCGAAGGCCACGCCGACGCCGGTCATCTGCCCGATCACGTAGGTCGTCGATGCCACGATCAGGCAGATCACCGCCACCAGCCGCGCGGTCGGGCTGTAGAAACGGTCGCCGATGAATTCCGACACCGTGAACTTGCCGAACTTGCGCAGGTAGGGCGCCAGCAGCAGCGCCAGCAAAACGTAACCGCCCGTCCAGCCCATCAGGAAGGACGAGTTGTCATAGCCCGTGAAGGCGATGAGCCCGGCCATCGAGATGAACGAGGCCGCCGACATCCAGTCGGCCGCCGTGGCCATGCCGTTGGTGACGGGATGGACGCCGCGGCCGGCGGCGTAAAACTCGCTGGTCGAGCCGGCCCGCGCCCATACGGCGATACCGATATAGAGCGCGAAGGACGCGCCAACGAATATCAGGTTGATGATGAATTGATCCATTGGTCGCGCTCCCTATTCCTCGCCCACGCCGTGTTCGGCATCGAGCTTGTTCATGCGCCACGCGTAGAAGAAGATCAGGGCCAGGAAGACCAGGATCGACCCTTGCTGCGCGAACCAGAAGCCCAGATCGGTGCCGCCGACGGGGATGCCCGACAGCAGCGGGCGCAGCAGGATGCCGAACCCGAAGGAAACCAGCGCCCATATCGCCAGGCTCCAGAGAATGAGGCGCACGTTGGCTTTCCAGTACGCGTTGTTGTCGGTTTTCTCGGACAAGGTGGTGTCCTCCCTTTCAGTATGAATTTTCCATGCCGGGCGGCGGCCTCGCGCCGCAGCCGGTGCTCCTCCTTACGCGACCGCCCTCGTGACGATCGTGCCAAGTTCTCCGGCGATGTCGTCGATCCCCTGCATCGCGTCCACGCGGCTCAGCAGGCGCCGGTCCTCGTAGAACGCGATGAGCGGCGCGGTCTGCGCGTGATAGGCGCTCAGCCTCTGGGCCACGGTTTCGGCGTTGTCATCGGCGCGACGGTCGAACTTGGTGCCGCCGCACTTGTCGCAGACGCCTGCCGTGGCCGGTGTCTTGAAGCTGTCGTGATACCCCTCGCCGCAGCCCGCGCAGGTGTACCGGCCCGAGATCCGAGTGACCATCGCCGCGTCGTCGACGTCAAGGCTGATCGCCGCGGTGACGCCGCCGCCAAGGTCCTCCAGTAGTGCGCCCAATGCCTCGGCCTGCGCCGTCGTGCGGGGAAAGCCGTCGAAGATCACGCCGTTGGCGCAATCGGGCGACTGCAGCCGGTCGCGCAGGATGGCGATGACGATATCGTCGCTCACCAGCTCGCCCGCATCCATAACGGCCTTGGCTTGCCGGCCCGCCTCGGTCCCCTCGGCCACGGCGGCGCGCAGCATGTCCCCGGTGGAAAGCTGCACCAGCCCGAATCTCTCTTCCAGCATCCGGGCCTGCGTACCCTTGCCCGCGCCGGGCGGCCCCAGCAGGACAAGGTTGGCGGCGGCTCCGCGTTCCGTGCGTTCATCCGTCATGTCGTTTCCTCCGGCCGCGTCATCTCAGCGGTTCATCCTGTTTTCGACGAGGTCGTCGACGACGGAGGGGTCGGCGAGTGTTGATGTGTCGCCGAGGGCGCCGTGGTCG
>NZ_JBKOTX010000123.1:0-17811 GCF_047086965.1 Roseovarius halophilus (ex Wu et al. 2025)
GGCCGTCCGGGCGCGGGCCAGTTCCCGATCGACATGGGCACGCATCGCGCCCGCGACCTCCTCGATCCCGGCGGCCGCCGCGGCTTCGCCCCGTTCCCGCAGGCGGCCTGCTTCCCCGAGCAACGCCTGAAGAGGAGTCTTGAGGCCATGGGCCAGGTCCCCCGCCCGGGCCCGCGCGTTCTCGACATCCGACTCGCGCTCGGCCAGCAGCCCGTCGATTTCCGTGGCAAGCGGCTGCACTTCGCGGGGCCAGCGGGCGCCCATCCGCGCCGCGCGGTCCTTGCGCAGGGCCGAAACACGCGCGCCCAGCCGGTCGAGCGGCGAAAGCCCGAGGCTGACCTGCGCCCACTGCGCCGCGACGAGAAAGAACAGCAGAAGCCCCAGATACGGGGCCATGTCCGCGACGAAGTCACGCGTCGCGTGGTCCAGTTCGGCCACGTCCAGCGCCACGGCGGCCCGCGCCGACCCGGCCCCCAGGCGCTCGGGCAGCGCCACCGTCCGTTCCAGTACCAGCAGTTCGCCCCCGTCCGGACCGGCAAGGCGATGAACATGCGCCTCGCCTTCGCCCAGCATGTCACGCGGCAGGCGCAGGTCATGATCCCAGAGCGAGCGTGACCGCAAGAGCGATCCGCCGGCGGCAACCTGCCAGTAAAGCCCACCATATGGCCGCGCAAAGCGCGGATCCGCGGGCGGACTTGCCAGCACCAGCGCCCCGTCCCGCCGCGCCATCCCGGCCATGACCTGATCCAGATGCACCGACAGCTCGGCCAGGGCACGGCGCTCGACATGGGTGGCGAACAACTGCGCGAGCCCCGCCGCCGCCAGCCCCAGCGCCAGCAGAACGGCCGCGGCGCCCGCGGTCAGCAAACGCCATCGCAACGACAGCGCCTTCACGCACCCGCTCCTTCGAGGAAATACCCGAAACCGCGCCGCGTGCCGATCACCCCGGCCCCGAGCTTGCGCCGCAGGCGGGCGATCACGGCCTCCAGCGCGTTCGCCTCGCGCGCGTCGTCGTCGCCGTAAAGATGCTCCAGCAGCTCGGTCGGCGGGATCACCCGGTCGCGGTTGAGCGCGAGATAGGCCAGCAGACGGTATTCCAGCGCCGTCAACGCGACCGGCACGCCGCGCACCGCCGCCGTCATCCGGTTCGTGTCGAGCGTCAGATCGCCCACGTCCTGAACGGCCGTGCCGCGGCCCGCCGCCCGGCGGACGAGCGCGCGGGCCCGCGCCACCAGTTCCTCCATCCGGAACGGCTTGGGAAGGTAATCGTCGGCCCCTGCCTCGATGCCCTCGACACGTTCCTGCCAGGCGCCCCGCGCGGTCAGCACCAGCACCGGTATCTCGCGCCCGGCCGCGCGCCAGCGCTTGAGCACCGACAGCCCGTCCATCCCCGGCAATCCCAGATCGAGCACGATCAGGTCATAGCCTTCGGTATCGCCGAGAAACCAAGCCTCGTCGCCATCCGCGCAGGTTTCGGTGTGAAATCCCGCCCCGTCGAGGGCCGCGGCCACGTCGGTGGCGATCCGGGGGTCATCCTCGACCGCAAGCACGCGCATCAGTCGGCATCCCAACGGTCGTGGTCACGGTCGAGCACCCGCCCGGTCGCGCCGTCCATCTCCAGCTCGATCAACCGCCCGCCCGGCGTGAGGAGCTCGAGCTCGTATATCCAGCGGCCGTCGTCGCGCTCGAATTCCACCTCGATGACGCGTCCGGGCGTGTCGGCCCTGGCGATCGCGAGGATCCGGCCGAGCGGCAGAACCTCGCCCTGTTCGAGAGCCCGCCGCGCGCGGTCGTGGTCCTCGCGGTCCGCGACGGCAGGCACCGCCACCGCGACGGCCGCCCCGATCAGCAGCATGGAAACCAGACGTGTCATGGCCGCAGTCTCTACCGATGCGATGCTGACAGCAAGCTGACAATGGCCGTCAGGGCACCGTCAGCCGCGGCATGCCATGACGACCGGGCAGAACGCGGCACCCCGCCGCATCAAGCCAGAGGAGATTGACCATGAAAACCGTGAAACTCGCCGCCACCGCCCTCGCCGTTGCAGCCGGGCTCGCCGCAAGCGGGGTGAAAGCCTCGGACGATGAAGACCGCCAGATGACGAAGACCCCGCCCCGCGCGGAATGGATGCGCGTGGCGGAGCTGGCGCAACAGTTGGAGGCGCAGGGATACACCATCCACGAGATCGACACCGAGTACGGCGTTTACGAAGTCGAGATGACCGATGCGCAAGGGATGCGCGTCGACGCCTATCTTGACCCGGTCACCGGCAAGCCCGTGCAACGCCGGGGCGATGACGACTGATGACCGTTTCGGACAACAAGAACATGGTCCGGGTCTGGGACCCCCTGGTCCGGATCGGGCACTGGGTGCTGGTGGCGGCGTTCGCCACCGCCTACCTGACCGAAGGTGACCCCGAATGGCTGCACAGCTACGCCGGCTATGCCATCGCGGTGACATTGGGCCTGCGCGTCCTGTGGGGGCTTGTCGGGCCCCGCAGCGCCCGCTTTTCCGACTTCGTGACGGGCCCCGCGCGCGTCTTCACCTACCTGCGTGACCTCGCCGCGGGCCGGGCCACGCGGCATCTGGGCCACAGCCCGGCGGGCGGCGCCATGACGGTGGCGTTGCTGGTGATGCTGGCGCTGACGACGGTTTCCGGCATGGGCACGCTTGCCATTGAGGAGGGGCGCGGCCCGCTTGCGTGGATCGTGGCCACCGGACCGCAGGCCAGTACCGGCACGTGGGACGAAGACGCCGGGGACCATGCCGACCACCATGAAGACGAGTCCGGGGAAGCGTGGGAGGAGATCCACGAGGCGGCCGCGAACGCGACGCTTATGCTCGTCTTGCTTCACCTCGGCGGTGTCCTGTGGGCAAGCCTCGCGCATCGTGAGAACCTCGTGCGCGCGATGGTCACCGGCCGCAAACGCGCCTGAGCGCCCGCATCAGCGGACCCAAAAGAAAAGAGGGGGCCAAGGCCCCCTCAGGTTCGCGGATCGGGGTGTTGGTTCACCGCCCGAAACTGTTTGTTGCCTGTCTCCCGATCCGCTTCCGGGGCGAGCGCACCCGCCCCCGAACTCGTTCAGCTGCACCCGCTCGTGCCGCCGCAGGTATTGCACTTCATGCAGGTGCCGTTGCGCACCAGCGTGTAGTTGCCGCATTCCCCGCAGGCTTCGCCCTCGAAGCCCTGCATCCGGGCCTTGGTCGCCGCGTCGATGCCGGTGGACACCGCCGCGCCCGTTTTCGCGCCGGTGGCCGGGGCGCTGCCGCCCCGGCTCGTGCCGGGCACGAGGGTCTGGATCGCGCCGGCGGCTTCCGTTTCGTCGAACGCCGTGGCCCCCATCGACTGACCGCCGTTGAGCACGACCAGTTCCTGCGGCAGCCGCTTGCGCAGATACCCCGAGGAGCTGATCTGCTTGAGCACCTCGAGCGACTTGTTGGCCGCCGCGTCGGACATCTCCGATATGTTGGACACGCCTTCCTCTTCGCCCCGGCCCAGATCGTCGAAGGACGCGCCTTCGGGTTTCACATGGGCAAGATCGGTACGGTCGAGGTAGCTCACGGCCAGTTCACGGAAGATGTAGTCGAGGATCGAGGTCGCGTTCTTGATGCTGTCATTGCCCTGCACCATGCCCGCGGGTTCGAACTTGGTGAAGGTGAAGGCATCGACGAACTCCTCCAGCGGCACGCCGTATTGCAGGCCCACCGACACGGCGATGGCGAAGTTGTTCATCATCGCGCGGAAGCCCGCACCTTCCTTGTGCATGTCGATGAAGATCTCGCCCAGGGATCCGTCGCCGTATTCGCCGGTGCGCAGGTACACCTTGTGCCCGCCCACGATGGCCTTCTGCGTGTAGCCCTTGCGCCGCTCCGGCATTTTCTCGCGGTGCGATTTCAGCACTTCCTTGACCACGACCTTCTCGACGATCTTCTCGGCCAGTGTCGCCGCCTTTTCCCGCGTCGAGCCGGATTCCAGCACCTCGGCGGCCTCGTCGTCATCCTCCACCAGCGCGGATGCCAGCGGCTGGCTGAGCTTGGAGCCGTCGCGATACAGCGCGTTGGCCTTCACGCCGAGCGACCACGACAGTTCGTACGCCTTCTGGCAGTCCTCGATCGTGGCGTCGTTGGGCATGTTGATCGTCTTGGAAATCGCGCCCGAGATGAAGCTCTGCGCGGCGGCCATCATGCGGATGTGGCTGTCCACGTTCAGGTAGCGTGTGCCCTTCTTGCCGCAGGGATTCGCACAGTCGAAGACATGGTAATGCGCGCGGTCCAGATGCGGCGCCCCCTCCAGCGTCATGGTGCCGCAAACGTGGTCATTGGCCGCCTCGATATCCGCCTTGGAATAGCCCAGATGCGCCAGCATGTCGAAGGTCGGGTCGTTCAGCCGCTCCGCGGGAATGCCCAGCACGTTCGTGCAGAACTCGTGCCCCAGCGTCCACTGGTTGAACACGAAGCGGATGTCGAACGCGCTGCCGAGGGCGGCGTCCACCTTTTCCAACTCGTTCGGCCCGAAACCGTGCCCGGCCAGAGAGCGGTGATTGATACCCGGCGCGTTGCCGATGCTGCCGTGGCCCACGGCATAGCTGATGATCTCGCCGATCTGCGCCGGCCCGTAGCCCAGCTTTTCCAGCGCCGCCGGCACGGACTGGTTGATGATCTTGAAGTACCCGCCACCGGCGAGCTTCTTGAACTTCACCAGCGCGAAATCGGGCTCGATGCCGGTGGTGTCGCAATCCATGACCAGCCCGATCGTGCCGGTGGGCGCGATCACCGTGGCCTGCGCGTTGCGGTAGCCGTGCTTTTCGCCCATCTGCACCGCTTCGTCCCAGCTGGCCATGGCCAGCTCAGCCAGCCGCGCATCGGGGCAGTTCTTGAGGTCCAGCGGCACCGGCCGGACGGCCAGATCCTCGTACCCTTCCGACGCCCCGTAGGCGGCGTTGCGGTGGTTGCGCATGACACGCAGCATGTGCTTCTCGTTGCGCTTGTAGCCCTCGAACGCCCCGAGCTCGCCGGCCATCTCGGCCGATGTCGCGTAGGCCACCCCTGTCATGATCGCGCTCAGCGCGCCGCCCAGGGCCCGGCCCTCGTCGGAATCGTAGCCCAGCCCCATGTTCATCAACAGCCCGCCGATATTGGCATAGCCAAGGCCCAGCGTGCGGAATTCGTGGGAAAGCTGCGCGATCTCCCGGGACGGGAACTGCGCCATCATCACGCTGATCTCCAGCGTCACCGTCCACAGCCGCGTGGCGTGCATGTAGGCATCCGCGTCGAACCGGCCGTCGTGGTAGAACTGCAGCAGGTTCATGGACGCCAGGTTGCAGGCCGTGTCATCGAGGAACATGTATTCCGAGCACGGGTTCGAGCCGCGGATCTCGCCGTCTTCGGGGCATGTGTGCCACGCGTTGACCGTGTCGTGGTACTGGATGCCCGGGTCGGCGCAGGCCCACGCGGCATGGCCCACGTCCTCCCACAGGTCGCGCGCCTTGATCGTCTTGGCCACGCTGCCGTCCACGCGGTTGATCAACGCCCAGTCGTCATCGTTCTCGACGGCCTTGAGGAACGCGTCGGTGACGCGGATCGAATTGTTCGAATTCTGGCCCGAGACACTGGCATAAGCGTCCGAATCCCAGTCGGTGTCATAGGTCGGGAACTCGATCCTGTCATAGCCCTGCCGCGCGTAATCCAGCACGCGCTTGACATAGGTCTCGGGAATGCGGGCCTGCTTGGCCCCGCGGATCGCGGCCTTGAGCTGCTGGTTCCGGCCCGGGTCCACGGCGTCCTCGCCGCTGCCGTCCCACGCGCGGATCGCCGCGAAAATCTCGTTCAGCTTCAGTTCGTGCATCTTGGACCCGGCGACGATGGACGCCACCTTCTGCTCCTCGCGCACCTTCCAATTGATGAACTCCTCGATATCGGGGTGATCCGCGTCACAGATCACCATCTTGGCCGCGCGCCGCGTTGTGCCGCCCGACTTGATGGCGCCCGCCGCGCGGTCCCCGATCTTGAGGAAGCCCATCAGCCCGCTGGACTTGCCCCCGCCCGACAGCTTCTCGCCCTCGGCGCGCAGGCTGGAAAAGTTGGTGCCGGTGCCCGAGCCGTACTTGAACAGGCGTGCCTCGCGCACCCACAGGTCCATGATCCCGCCATCGCCGACCAGATCGTCGCCAACCGACTGGATGAAACAGGCATGGGGCTGCGGATGCTCGTAAGCGCTGGTGGATTTGGTCAGCTCACCGCTCTGGTAATCGACGTAGTAATGTCCCTGGCTCGGGCCGTCGATGCCATAGGCCCAGTGCAGGCCGGTGTTGAACCATTGCGGGCTGTTGGGCGCCGCCATCTGCTTGGCCAGCATGAAACGCATCTCGTCGAAATAGGCGCGCGCGTCTTCCTCGGTCGAGAAGTAGCCGCCCTTCCAGCCCCAGTAGGCCCAGGCGCCGGCCATGCGGTCAAAGACCTGCCTGGCGCTCGTCTCGCCGCCGGTGGCGTCGTTGTCGTCGGCCGCGACGGACCGCCAGAGGAACTCGGGCACACCGTCCTCGGGCACCTTCGCGAGTTTCGCCGGAACGCCGGCCTTGCGGAAATACTTCTGCGCGATCACGTCGCTGGCGACCTGGCTCCAGCCGGCCGGCACTTCGACCTCGTCGAGCCGGAAAACCGTCGTCCCGTCAGGGTTGCGTATCTCGGAACTCGTGGTCACGAATTCCAATGCTCCGTACGCGCCTTTCCCTGCCTCGGTGAATTTGCGTTCGATCTTCATTCTGGCTGCCCCATATTCAGCAAATCTGTTCCTGCGGGATCGCGCCCCGCGTCGTATCAACAGTCGGAACAAACGACCCGTAGCAACAGGCATCACCTGCTGGGTGAATGCCCGGATCCACCGTCCGGGGTCTGCCTCGTCTATCTGTCCCTGACCGCGCTTGCCGCACTAGATGTAGTGTCTGACCCGACGGCCTACACAAAGTGGCGTATTTTGCCGTCCATGGTCAACGGAAAATTTTCAGTATTTTGTATGTCCGGGCCATTGACGAACACGGCAACGCGCCGGAGCGACACCGTGGTGCGATTCCGCCCGGCGGATGCCGCGGCCAAGCCGCCGAAAGGCGCTGCGCGAAATCGGTTGTTTCACGCGGGCTTAGCCGCAACTCGTGAGAAATGACTCCAGCAAGACGCGCCCGACGCCCTTGCCGGTTGCCGCGGCGGCACCGGAACCAGGGCGGTGTCGCGGGCACGCCACACCCGGTGGCTGCACGGCCCACGCCGCCTATGGATGAGCGAACTTTTCTAAGGACTGGTCGGGGCGGCGAGATTCGAACTCACGACCCCCTGTACCCAAAACAGGTGCGCTACCAGACTGCGCCACGCCCCGGACCGTGCCGTTGTCTAGACCGCTTTTCGCGGTTTGAAAACCCCTAACAGGGCCACGCCGCGCGATCCGGATCGACGGCCGGGTGGCGCAGCTCGCTGCCTGCGTCGATGCCGATCATGTCCGCGAGACCGCCGTTGATTTCCAGAACGTACTGCACCTCGGTGCCACCGAAAAGCGGCGTGGTGTCCATCGGCGTGGCCATCTTGTGGATGCGGCCCACCGTGCCGGACGCATCCATGAAGATGATGTCCAGCGGAATCAGCGTATCCTTCATCCAGAAGCTGACTCGCCGCGGCCGCTCGTAAACGAACAGCATGCCCGCGCTGCGCGGCAGGCTTTCGCGGTTCATCAGGCCCTTGTTGCGCTCGGCCGGCGTGCGCGCCACCTCGACGGAGAAGCGCGCCTGCCCCCAGTCACCGCGCACGGTCACTTCGTCCTGCCGGCACGTGCCCGCCGACACGGCCGAGCCGGCCGCGACGGCGATGCACGTCACGACGAGCCTGATTGCCTGACTGCCAATTCCCATCCACACACCTCGGTTGCCATGCGGCCCCTCTTGCCATCGATGACGCGGATCGCCAGCGCCTCGCCCGGTTGCAGGTCTGCCAGCCCCGAGCGCCGCAACACCTCGATGTGCACGAAAACGTCCTCCTCGCGGCCGAACGTGTTCGCGAAGCCGAATCCCTTGGCCTTGTCGAACCACTTCACGCGGGCGGGTTCGAGCGGCGCGGCCTTGATGACCTCCGGATCGATTTCGTCCAGGTCCGCAAGCGCGTTGGGATCGCCGTCATCCGGCGGCTCGATCGCCAGCACGGCGACAGCCTGCAAGCCGCGCTCCGTTTCCTGCACGTCCACCTCGATGCCGGCCCGGTCGGCCACCGAACTCTGGCCGAAATTCCGCAAGACATTGGCGTGCAACAGGATGTCCGGCCCGCCCTCGGCGGCGACAACGAAGCCGAACCCCTTGACGGGATCGAACCATTTCACCCGGCCGGATATTCTGCGCGTTTCCTCGTTCTGATCGGTCAATTTGTCCTATCCAACAGCCTTCATCCCCAAGACCATTAAACTCTTGCGTCAAATCAACGCGTACTTGCAAGGGCAAATCACAGCATCTGCGCGTGCGGCACGATCCAGCGCATCACGGGTTCAACCTTTGGATATCCCACGCGTCTTCGGGCGTCTCCCGGCGCCAGACGAACCTGTCGTGCAGCCGGAAATCGCCGTCCGCCCAGAACTCGATCTCAACGGGAATGATTCTGAAACCTCCCCAAAAGGGTGGCCTGTCGGGGCTTGGACCCTTGGCCGCGGTGATCTTGGCCACCTTGGCCATCAGTTCCGCCCGCGATCCCAGCGGCCGTGACTGCCGCGATGCCCAGGCGCCAAGCCGGCTGCGCAGCGACCGGGTGTCGAAATAGGCATCCGCCTGCGGACCATCCTCGCGCTCGACATGCCCGCGGACCCGAAGCTGACGCCGCAAGGATTTCCAGTGCAGGACCATCGCGGCCTTGCCGCTCTGCGCGATCTCCTGCCCCTTGGCGCTCTCGTAGTTGGTGTAGAACACGAAGGCGCCGTCCTCGATCTCCTTGAGCAGCACCATGCGCACGTTGGGAAGCCCGGCTTCGTCGACGGTCGCCAGGGCGACCGCGTTGGGATCGTTGATCTCGCTCTCTTCGGCCTCGGCAAGCCAGCCGCGGGCGATCTCGAAGGGGTCGTCGCCCGCGAATTTCCCGTGTCTGTCCATCCCTACCCCCATCGCCTGCGCCCGTGCGTTTTCCTGTCGTCCGGCAGTCGACAGCGCGCGGGCCGCACTTGCCGTTCCGGATTTGCCAATTTAGACCCGCTGCTTGGACGCCTTTCCCTTGAAGCAGACAGGCCGATCGCCTAAAGACACCGAGACAAGATATTGTGCCGGGGTCTGAAAATGTCAAACGAACTGATGGCGGGCAAGCGCGGGCTGATCATGGGGTTGGCCAACGACAAGTCCATTGCCTGGGGCATCGCGCAGGCCTGCGCGGATGCCGGCGCCGAGCTCGCTTTCTCCTACCAGGGTGACGCGCTCGGAAAGCGCGTCGAACCACTGGCGCGGGAACTGGGCTCGGACCTCGTCCTGTCCTGTGACGTGGCCGACATGTCCTCGATCGAGGCGCTGTTCGACGCGCTGGAGGCCCGGTGGGGCCGGCTGGATTTCATCGTCCACGCGATCGGCTTTTCCGACAAGTCCGAACTGCGCGGCCGCTACGTGGATACCAGCCGCGAAAACTTCCTCAGGACGATGGACATCAGCTGCTACAGTTTCACCGCCGTGATGCAGCGGGCCGCCAGGCTCATGCCCGACGGCGGCAGCGCCCTGACGCTGACATATTACGGGGCCGAGCAGGTCATGCCGCATTACAACGTGATGGGAGTGGCCAAGGCCGCGCTGGAGGCCTCGGTGATGTACATGGCCGAGGACCTCGGCCGCGACGGCATCCGCGTCAACGCGATCAGCGCCGGCCCCATCCGCACGCTGGCGGCAAGCGGGATCGGCGATTTCCGCTATATCCTCAAGTGGAACGAGCTGAACTCCCCCCTGCGTCGCAACGTGACGATCGAGGACGTGGGCAAATCGGCGCTCTACCTTCTCAGTGACCTCGGCAGCGGCACCACCGGTGAAACCCTGCATGTCGACGCGGGATACCACGTGGTCGGCATGAAGGCCGTGGACGCGCCGGACATCGATGCGACCAGCTAGGCCCGGGGCCTATCGCGCACCGGCCCGCCATGGCGCCGAGGCGCAGCGCGGCGCGCCCCGATACGTCGGCCGCCACGTGCGACAGATGAAAGGACCCGCCCGATGACCGACCGCTTGCCCCACGAGAAAGGCTTTCACGTCAGCTGGGACCAGCTTCACAGGGATGCCCGCGCACTGGCATGGCGCCTGCAGGCCCACGGGCCCGAGGATGGCGGCTGGCGCATGGTCGTGGCGATCACGCGCGGCGGCATGGCGCCGGCGATGATCGTCGCCCGCGAACTGGACATCCGAACCGTGGACACGATCAGCGTCAAGTCGTACAATCACCAGACCCAAGGCGAACCCGTCGTGATAAAAGCGCCCGACATGGGCCTTGTGGGGGATGGCAAGGGCGTGCTCATCGTGGATGATCTGGTGGATACCGGGCGCACGCTGGAAGTCGTGCGCAAGACGATGCCCAAGGCCCACGTGGCCACCGTCTATGCCAAGCCCATGGGGCGCGAGCAGGTGGATACTTTCGTCACCGAGGTCAGCCAGGACACGTGGATCTTCTTTCCGTGGGACATGGCCCTGCAATACGTCGAACCGTATCGCGGCACCTGACCGCGCAGCGCCGAGGACAGGCACATGACATCATGCCCCCGCACCGCCACCACCTTCGCGCCGCCCGTGATGCAGGCGCGGCAATGGTTGGCCGACACACCCGTCCCGCGGGGCCTTGACCTCATCAACGTCAGCCAGGCCGCGCCCGTCGACCCGCCCCCGGCCGGGCTGCGGCAGGCCATCGCCGACGCGGCGCTTTCCGATCCGTCGGCGCATCTCTACGGCGCGGTTCTGGGCCGCGACGACCTGCGCGAGGAAATCGCGCATCAATGGTCGCGTGCCTATGGCGGCCGCATCGGCCACGCGCAGGTCGCCATCACGTCGGGGTGCAATCAGGCGTTTTGCGCGGCCGTCGCCGCGCTGTGCGGCGAGGGCGACGAGGTGATCCTGCCCATGCCGTGGTATTTCAACCACAAGATGTGGCTTGACATGGCCGGCGTCCGCACCGTCCCCCTGCCCGCCGGCGCGGAGCTGCTGCCGGACCCGGCGGAGGCCGAGGCGCGCATCACCGACCGGACCCGCGCCATCGTGCTCGTGACGCCGAACAACCCCGGCGGCGTGGAATACCCCGCAGACCTGGTGCACGCGTTCCACGGCCTGGCACAGGCCCGCGGGCTACGCCTGATCATCGACGAGACCTACAGGGACTTCGACGCGCGCCCCGCGGCACCGCATGACCTCTTTGCCGATCCCGGCTGGGCGGACACGCTGGTGCACCTCTATTCGTTTTCCAAGGCGTACCGGCTGACCGGGCATCGCGTGGGCGCGATGGTGGCCGGGCCGGACCTTCTGGCCGAG
The DNA here is from genome assembly GCF_047086965.1 of Roseovarius halophilus (ex Wu et al. 2025). Taxonomy (NCBI): domain Bacteria; kingdom Pseudomonadati; phylum Pseudomonadota; class Alphaproteobacteria; order Rhodobacterales; family Roseobacteraceae; genus Roseovarius; species Roseovarius halophilus (ex Wu et al. 2025). The sequence goes on from NZ_JBKOTX010000123.1 coordinate 11,505, forward strand.
GCCGAGAAGTTTCTCGACACGGTGACGATCTGCCCCAACCAGCTTGGCCAGATCGCCGCGCTGTGGGGGATGCGCAACCTTGGCGACTGGCTCGCGGGGGAACGCGCCGAGATCCTCGACCGCCGTGCCGCGATCGAGGACGCCATGCCAAGGCTCACCGACGCGGGCTGGCACCTGCTGGGCTGCGGTGCCTATTTCGCCTACCTGCGCCATCCGTTCGACATGTCCTCGGACACGCTGGCGCCGCGTCTGCTGGGCGACGCGGGCGTGCTGCTGCTGCCGGGCACGATGTTCCGCCCCGCCGGCGATCCGGCCGGCCGGCATGAGGTCCGCATCGCCTTCGCCAACGTGACCCGCCCCCAGATCGGGATGCTTTTCGATCGGCTGGCCGGGCTGGGCTGGCCCCTTGCCCCCGGCGCGGCGGGCGCGTAGACAGACGCGACCAACGCGTTTTCAAGCCAATCCACCGGGGGGCCGCATGGCGGGCAGCAACAGTATCACCAAAACCCTTGTCTGGATCCTGATGGGCCTTCTGATACTGGGTCTCGGCGGTTTCGGCGTGACCAACCTGTCGGGCACGGCACGCAACGTCGGCACCGTGGGCGACACCGATATCGAGCTTCAGGAATATGCCCGCACGCTGCAACGGGAAATCCGCGCGTTGCAGGCGGAACGGGGCGAGCCCGTCAGCTTTGCCCAGGCCCGCGCCGAAGGCATCGACCAGGCCGTGCTGGGCCGCTTGGTCGCGCAGGCCGCGCTGAATGACGAAACGCGGCGCATGGGGATCTCGATCGGCGATGAAAATCTGCGCGACCAGATCCTCGGCATACAATCCTTCCAGGGCGTCGACGGTGAGTTCGACCGCGAATTCTATGCCTTCGCGCTGGAGCAGCAAGGGCTTTCGGAGGCTGAGTTCGAACAGGACATCCGCGCGGAAACCGCCCGCACCCTGCTGCAAGCTGCCGTCGTTACCGGGGCCGCGGCCCCGTCGGGCTACGTGGATGCCATGGTGGCCTTCCTTGCCGAACGGCGCAGCGTCACGTGGGCCACGCTCTCGCGGGACGATCTGGCAACCGGCCTGCCGGTGCCGACCGAGGAGCAGCTTCGCGCGTATCACCAGTCGAACGAAGCGCGTTTCACCACGCCCGAGACCAAGGTGATCACCTATGCATGGCTGACGCCGGACATGGTCCTCGACACGGTCGAACTGGACGAGCAGGCGCTGCGCGAGGCCTACGAGGCGCGATCGGAGGAATTCAACACGCCCGAGAAACGACTGGTCGAACGGCTTGCCTTTGCCGACGAGGCCGCGGCCCGCGATGCGCTGACCCGGATCGAGGACGGCGAGAGCTTCGACACGCTGGTCGAGGACCGCGGCCTGCGGTTGGCCGACGTCGATCTGGGCGACGTTTCCCGCGACGACCTGGGCGCCGCCGCCGAAACGGTCTTCGACGCCGCGGCCGGCGAGGTCGTCGGCCCTGCGCCCAGTACGGTGGGCCCCGCGCTCTACCGCGTCAATGCCGTGCTTGCCGCCCGGCAGACCAGCTTCGAGGAGGCGAAACCCCTCCTGCGCGAGGATCTCGCGGCCGACCGGGCCCGCCGGGTCGTGGACAACCGGATCGAGGAAATCGACAACCTGCTGGCCGGCGGCGCCACGATCGAGGATCTGGCGGCGGAAACGGCCATGCAGCTCGGACAGATCGACTGGCACCCCGACGAGACCACCGGCATTGCCGCCTACGATTCCTTCCGCCGCGCCGCGGCCGAGGTCACGGCCGAGGATTACCCGGAAGTCGAGCAGCTGGAGGATGCCGGGATTTTCGCGCTGCGGCTCGACGATGTCATCCCCCCCGAGGTCATGCCGCTGGAAGAGGTGCGCGACGCGGTCGAGCGGGGCTGGCGGCGGCAGGCGACGGTCGAGGCCCTGCGCGACCAGGCGCAGGACTATCTGCCGCAGCTCGAAACCGGCACGCCGTTCGACGCGCTCGGCCTTGCGACCGAAAGCGTGACGGACCTCACCCGCCGCGGGTTCCAGGCGAACACGCCGGCCGGGTTCATCGACGCCGTCTTCTCGATGCAGCAAGGCGATGCGCGGCTGCTCGACGGCGCCGGTCAGGTGCTGGTCCTGCGTCTCGACGACATCGCGCCGCCCGACACCGGCAATCCCGATGTCGCCGCGCTGCGCGACACGATCAGGGAACGTGCCTCGGGCGCGCTTGCCGGGGATCTGTTCCAGGCGCTCGTCAACGACATCCGTCAGCGCGTCGGCGTGACCATCGACCAGCAGGCGCTGAACGCGGTGCACTCGAACTTCCAGTGACGGAGCCACGCGGTTTGGAACTGACCCCCACTTTCGACGATTTCGCCCGCGGCTACGAGGCCGGGGAGAACCAGCTGGTGTTCACCCGCCTTGCCGCCGACCTCGACACGCCGGTCTCGCTGATGCTCAAGCTCACGGGCGCGGCGCGCGACGCCTTCGTGCTCGAATCCGTCACCGGCGGCGAGGTGCGCGGGCGCTACTCGATCATCGGGATGAAACCCGATATCGTCTGGCAGTGCCACGGCGACAACAGCCGCATCAACCGGCAGGCCCGGTTCGACGACACGGCGTTCGAGCCACAGCCCGGCGACCCGCTCTCTAACTTGCGCGCGCTCATCGCCGAAAGCCGCATCGACCTGCCCGAGGACCTGCCCGCCGCCAGCGCCGGGCTCTTCGGCTATCTGGGCTATGACATGATCCGGCTGGTCGAGCACTTGCCGGACGTGCCCCCCGATCCGCTGGGGCTGCCCGACGCGACGCTGCTGCGCCCGTCGGTCGTCGCCGTGCTCGACGGCGTCAAGGGCGAGGTCATCGTCGTCGCACCGGCGTGGGTGGCGTCGGGGCTATCCGCCAAGGCCGCCTACGCGCAGGCCGCCGAACGGGTGATGGACGCCGTCCGTGACCTTGACCGCGCCCTGCCGCAGGCCAGCCGCGGGCTGGGCGAGGCCAGCGAAAGCGGCGCGCCGGTGTCCAATTTCACCCGCGAGGGCTACAAGCAGGCCGTCGAGACGGCCAAGGAATACATCCGCGCCGGGGACATCTTCCAGGTGGTGCCCTCGCAGCGATGGACACAGGATTTCCGCCAGCCGCCCTTCTCGCTCTACCGCTCGCTCCGGCGCACCAACCCGTCGCCCTTCATGTTCTATTTCAATTTCGGCGGTTTCCAGGTCGTCGGCGCAAGCCCGGAAATCCTCGTGCGTGTCTTCGGGTCGGAGGTGACGATCCGGCCCATCGCCGGCACGCGCCCGCGCGGACAGACCCCCGGGGAGGATCGCGCCAACGAGGCCGATCTGCTCGCCGACACCAAGGAACGGGCCGAACACCTGATGCTGCTCGATCTGGGCCGCAATGACGTGGGCCGCGTGGCGCGGGTCGGCACCGTACGGCCCACCGAGGAATTCATCATCGAACGCTACAGCCACGTGATGCATATCGTCTCCAACGTGGTGGGCGAACTTGCCGAGGGTCAGGATTCGCTCTCGGCCCTTCTGGCCGGCCTGCCCGCCGGAACGGTGTCGGGCGCGCCCAAGGTGCGGGCGATGGAAATCATCGACGCGCTGGAGCCCGAGAAGCGTGGCGTCTACGGCGGCGGTGTCGGGTATTTCAGCGCCGGCGGCGACATGGACATCTGCATCGCGTTGCGCACGGCCGTGGTGAAGGATGACAAGCTCTACATCCAGGCCGGCGGCGGCGTCGTCCATGACAGCGACCCCGAGGCCGAGTACATGGAAACCGTCCACAAGTCCAACGCCATCCGCCGCGCCGCGGCCGACGCGGCCCGCTTCGCCGGCGACGGCTGACAGGCCGGCCGGACATCCGGTTGATCCGTGTCAAAGATCCAGACAGGAATCGCCTTTAAGCGTGTTGTATTCGCATTATTGAATGTCACCACGAAAGGAGACGCATCATGCCAAGCCCGAGCCGCTTTCTCACCACCTCCGCCCTTGCATTGGGCCTTGCCTTGTTCCTGCCCGCCGCCAGCCATGCAGATGACCACGGAATGACCATCGAGACCTCCGTTGTCGAAGCGGAGCTTGCCAAGAAAAAGATCAACAAGGTCGGCAACTACATCACCGCCGAGGAAACGATCGCGCTGATGGCCGAGCGTGACGATGTGGCGCTCGTGGACGTGCGCAGCCCCGCCGAAACGATGCTGGTGGGCTACCCAACGGCGGCCGATGCCAACATCCCGTTCAAGATGATCGACCCGGCGTATCCCTTCAACGCCGAGAAGGGCCGCTACAAGATGAAGTCGAACCCGAACTTCATGAGCGAAATGAAGACGTTCATCTCCGAACATGACCCGGCGGCCGTGCTGATCATCTGCCGCTCCGGCGGGCGCAGCGCACGGGCGGTCGATGCGCTCTTTGACGCGGGCGTGGACACACCGGCCTACACCGTCGTGGATGGCTTCGAAGGCGACAAGAACGCCGACGGCAAGAGAGAGGTCAACGGCTGGAAGAATGCCGGCGGCGAATGGACCTACAAGCTGCGCGAAGGCTTCTGGCCCGCCGCATCGAGGTAACCCTTGCCAGCCGTGGCCGCTTGTTCCATCAGGCGGCCATGGCGCGGCTCATCCTCTTCAACAAGCCCCACGGCGTCCTGTCGCAATTCACCGACAGGGCCGGCGCGGGCGCGCCCCGGCAGACCTTGTCGGATTTCATCGACCTGCCCGGCATCTACCCGGCGGGCCGGCTCGACCGCGACAGCGAAGGGCTGCTTCTGCTGACCGATGACGGCCGCCTGCAGGCCCGCATCTCCCGGCCGCGGCGCAAGATGCCCAAGACATACCTCGTGCAGGTCGAGGGCATCCCGGACGATGCCGCGCTCGACGCGCTGCGTGGCGGCCTCGCGCTCAAGGACGGGCCGACACGCCCCGCCCGCGCCGACCGCATCGATCCGCCCGACCTGTGGCCCCGCGACCCGCCGGTGCGCTACCGCAAGACCGTGTCGGATTGCTGGCTGCGCCTCACCATCACCGAGGGGCGCAACCGGCAGGTCCGGCGGATGACGGCCCATCTCGGCCACCCGACCCTCAGGCTGGTCCGCTGGCAGGTCGGGCCGTGGCGGCTTGACGGCATCGCGCCCGGCACGTGGTGCACCGCACGTCCCGACCGGCCCCGGTCACGGGGCTGATCCGTCGTACCCGCCCCCGGAAAGGCTGCTTCTTCTCGGTGAAAATACCCTCGCCGAAGGCGTCCGGGCGGCGCCACACGCCCCTTGCCCCGGCCCTTCCGGCACCACCGGTCCCGGCAGGCCCGCGCGGCTCAGTCCTGCGTGAGGATGGCCGAAACCGGCGCCAGCGCCACGCGGCTCGCGCGGTCCTGCAGGCCCCACAGGATCAGGGCCGATACCGTTTCGGCGCGCAGGCGCCCCAGCATGATGACGCCGCCGTCCTCCTGCCCCGCGCGGAACGCGGCCTGGTCGAGGAACCGGCGGATGACGGTGGCGTCCTGCCCCTTCGAATCGAAGTCCCGGAAAACCGTGGCCGCGGGCACCCCCTGCCGTTCGGCCAGCTTCCGCACCGTGTTCAGCCCCTGCGGCAGCAGGACCAGCCCGTGCCCGCTGTCCAGCAGGATCGGCGCAAGCTGCTCGGCCGCGGCGCGGTTTTCCTGCAGCCCCGTGCCCGTTCCCTCGATCACGGCGACGGCGCCGGGCACGGCCCCGAGCAGGCCCTGCATGGCAACCTCGGTATCGCGCGGCCCCGCCCCGGGCGGCAGGTTGGTCAGCGCCAGAACCTCGAACCCGGCGTCGCGGTACTCGCGCGCGGCCGCCGCCGCGCCCGGCCAGCTCGCGTCGATGGCGAAGCTGACCGGGTAGGGAAAGCTGCCGAGCGCATCCAGCCCCACCGGGGACGTGCCGTCGTCGATCAGCACGATCGACATCAACGGCTTGCCCTCCGGGTTCTCGAAAGGCACGGCGAAACGGTCCAACGGGCGCGCGGATGGCGCCGCGGCATTGTCATCGCCGGGTGCCTCGCGCAGCGACGGCAGCCTGTCGGTGGTCACCTCGGGGGCAAGGTCCGCGATCGTCCCGCTAGCTTGCGCGCCGCGATCCGCGCCGCCCCCGGACCCGGGAAAGGCGCTGTCCTCCTCGGTGATCTCGGGCTGCACCGGCTGGGCGGGCTCGGTGGAAATGGACAGGTCGCTTTCGGCGCCCGGCGCCTCGGGCGGCATCGCCTGCGGGCTCGGCAGGACCGGGCTATCGTCCTCCACGACGACGCCGGGTTCGGCCGTGCCGGTCTCCGGCGCCGGCATCGCGTCCTCC
>NZ_JBKOTX010000124.1:0-17754 GCF_047086965.1 Roseovarius halophilus (ex Wu et al. 2025)
GGGCAGCGACGCCGCGCTTGCCATGACAGAGCCCACCGCGGCGCGCATGAGCCGCCGCATGGGCCGGGCGAAAGCCCGGTTCGAGCGTGACGCCGAGGCGGCGATCGCCGCGATGCGGATCGCCCCGCGCGCGCGCAGTTCGCTGTTTCACCTGCGGATGGAGGCGCGGCACCGCGACACCTATCATGCCAACTTGCGGCTGCGGCTGGGCCGGATCGCCGCCTAGACGGCCGAGTCGCTGGCGGCGATGGCCCGGGGCCGGGCGCCCGCGCACCGGCTGCATTCGCGCTGGAAAGGGGAGCGGCCGACCGTCCATGACGACACGCGCAAGGTGCTGGCGGCCTGCTTGCTGATCCCCGGCGGGTGAACCGACGCGGTGTGGCGCGGTGACACCGGTGCGCCTTGCGCGCGCCGCGCTGGTCAGGCGCCGGCGGGCAGGAACCGCACCAGCACCCAGCCGGTGAGCGCGATATGCGCCAGCGTGATCAGCACCGAGGCCCCGTGCAGCCACTTGAACCGACCCTGCGCGCCCGTGTCCGTCGCGCGGTTGATCGCGGGCATCAGCAACTGGCGCGTGGGCAGGGTGGTCAGCGCCACCGCGGCCATGAGGCCCGCGCCCAGCGGGTCACGCGGCCACAGCAGCAGCGCCGCCAGTGCCGCGCCGCCCATCACGAAAAGATAGAAATGCGGAAAGGCGCGGCGGATCGTGGGGCCCGCCGTTTCGGCCGGCAGGGCCGTGAAGAGAAAGGCTGCGAAGCCGAAGGAATAAAGAACCATGCCCCCGAAAAGGAGCGCGGTGGCAAGCAGGGCGAGGGCGGAAATCATGCGGACTCCGGTTTCTGGGCCATGCCCATGTAGAGAATGGTTTTCAGCGGCAGGCGACCGAAGGTCGGGTCGCCCCGGCGGGTGATCCCGCGCGGACCGAGGCCGGTCATGGCCCCGGGGGTCAGCCCGGCCCCTGTCATCGCCGCGCGCAACTCGGCCGGCGTGATGTAAAGCGCCGGGTCATGGGTGCCGCGCGGCAGCAGGCGCAGAAGGTCCTCGGCCACATTGATCGTGGCAAGCCGGGCCAGCGAGGTGCGGTTGATCGTGTCGAACAGGAACAGCCCGCCGGGGCGCAGCACGCGCGCGACCTCGTGAAGTACTTGGTCAAGGTCGCTGACATGTTCCAGCACGTCGACGCAGACAACCGCGTCGAACCCCGCCGCGGCGTAGGGCAGTGCTTCGCCCGCGCCGATGTCATAGGCGATCGACCGCCCCGTCGCGCGGGCATGGGCGCGGGCGGCGGCGATGGCCTGTCCGGCGGGGTCGATTCCCGTCACGCGCGCGCCACGGTCGGCCAGCGCCTCGGCCATGAACCCGCCTGCGCAGCCCAGATCAAGAACGTCCTTTCCCGGCCAGTCGATATGGCGGTCGAACCATGACAACCGCCCTGGCACGAGGTTCCTGAGCGTGCGCACCCAGCGGATCTCGTCCGACCACCAGCGGTCGGCGACGGCATCATAGATCGTCAGGTCGTTGCGCATTGCGCGGACTCCTTGCGGGAATGACATAGGGCACCCGCGCCCGGTAGCGTGCGAAGCGGTCACCATAGCGCGTGGCAAACCGCCGCTCCTTCAGGCGGGGGGCCAGCAGGCAGTAGCCGGTATAGCCGGCGGCCAGCGCCAGCTGATCCGGTGTCCAGACGGGCACGGCCCAGAGGGTGAGGGCGAAGGCCACGTAGATGGGTTGCCGGATCACGCGGAACAGTCCCAGCACGGGCATGTCCGGAAAGACGGGTCTGCGCCCGGCCAGCAGCGACATCCAGCCGAGCGCGCCCGACTGCACCTCGGCGCCCGCGTCGAAGCTGGCCTTGACGAGCAACAGCCACGCGGCGGTGTAGGCCGTGCAGATCACCCAGAAGGTCGCGCCCTCGGCCCGCCACCAGACGATGCCCGAGGGTGTCCAGAGCGTGAAAAGCGCCAGAAGCTGGGCCGAGGCGATGATCGCGTAAGTCGTCGTCGCGAGGGACGCGCCGTGCCGCCCGGGGACGAGGCGCGCCAGAAGCGCGCCCCCGCGACGGGTCAGCAGAAGCGAATGGGCCAGCGGGAACTGCACGATCAGCGCCGTGTTGGCCAGCACGGACCAAGGCCCGGGCACGGTGCCGAAGCTCTGGCTCAGCCCGAAGAACATGGCCACGATCATCGCCAGCACGGCGGCGGCAAAGAGCGCATGGCACAGCGCGCCCATCGCCAGCGCCAAGGCCTTGCGCCCCGCGCCCGGCGAGGGATGCAGCGCGCCGTTGATCAGGCGCGCGAGGCCCATGATCCGCGGGTCGTCACGCATTGCCCGTCCCGATGATGTCGCGCGCGATGGCGGTGCCGCTTTGCCACGCGGCTTCGACCCGCGTGCCGAGGCACCAGTCGCCACCGATGTGCAGCGTGCCGGTGGCATCGCGCAGGAAGGGCCGGCCCAGCGGCGCGGTCACGCGGGCATGGCGCCAGCGATGGGCGTCCAGGTGCAGGGCCGTCTCGGGGGTCGCGCCAACCGCCTCGCAAAGCAGCGGCAGCATCAGGCGGGCGATCGTTTGCCTGTCCTCTTCGAGATGGGCCGCGGACCAGTCCGGCCCGGCCTGCGCCACCCATGTTACCGCCCCGGCCGGGCGGCCCGGCTTGCTGTTGTCCCGCGCGATGAAGGTCAGCGCGCCGTCGGATGGTTTTCGGCTGACGAAGGGCGCCGGCGAGCCGTCAGGAAAGGCGGCCATCAGCGTCATGCAGGGGGCCATCTGCACCTGCGCCAGCGCGGGGATCAGCGGGTGACCGGCGCCGATCAGTGGCGCGACCTGCGGCGCGGGGACGGTTATGATCACCCGCCCGGCCTTGAAAACCGTGTCGCCCGCCGTCACCTGCCAGCCCGCACCGGCGCGGCGGATCGCCGTCACCTCGGTTGCTTGCATGACGTCCAGTTCCGCGGCCAGTGCGCGGGGCAGGCCTGACATGCCCGGCAAGCCGACATGGTGTGGCTGCGCCGCCCCGTCGCGCCAGACGGCGGCCTCGGTCATCCCGGCCAGCAGCGTGGCGAAATCGGGGCTGCGGGCGGTCACGTATTGCGCCCCGTGGTCGAAACGCAGCTCTCCCGCCTGGGTCGCGGCGCGGCGCGTTGCCATGCGTCCGCCGATCCCGCGCCCCTTGTCGAGCACGCGCACAGGGTGATCGGCCGCGTGCAGGGCGCGCGCGCACGCGATACCGGTCATGCCGGCGCCGATGACAAGCGCGCCGGTCATGCCAAGCCGGCCTCGGTCAGGATGCGTGGTATCTGTTTCTTGACCTTGAAGAACCCGGCGGTGGCGTGCGGCCAGATGGCCGCGTCCCAGTCGCGGCGCCACTCCGTCAGGGTGATGCCGGCGTCTTGAAGCGCGGGGGTGGCCTGATCCAGCCAGTCGCGCAGCGGGCCTGCGGGCGCATAGGGCGTCACGATCTGGCGTGCGCCCGCCCGGTCGGCCCAGCGGGCGAGGTCGGCGGGCACGCCCGCGCGCATCTGCGTCGTCGCCACCCCGGCGCGCGCGGCGGCATCGGCCAGCGCCATGACCTCGAACGCCGCCACATTGTCAGACACCGCGCGCGGCGAGCGCAGGTGGCTGGCGGTCAACGTCGCGGCGGCGCGGATATCCAGCGCCTTGGGGGCGAAATCCTCGACGCGGCCGTCCTCTTCGGTGATCAGCAGGGCGGTCGGGGCCGCGTGATCGGGGGACACGGGCGCGCGCAGCGGACGGACCTCGGGCAGGCCCTCGGGTTCCAAATGCTCCAGCCCCTGCACGTCCTGCGCAAGATCGGCGTCGCGCGGGGCGAAGCGGCCATCGGTGAACTTCGCGATGTTCCAGGCCTGCGCCTTGTAGGGCTTGCCCCGGGTGTGCAGGCCGGCGACCCAGCGCCAGCCCAGTGTGTTCGAGGCCGGGTCCCCGTCCAGAAGATGACGATAGAAGACATCCGCCCCCAGCCGCCAGGGCAGCCCCAGCGTGAATATCCAGACCGAGGCACACCACATCCGTGCATGGTTGTGCAGATACCCGGTTTCGGACAGTTCCTGCGCCCAGGCGTCGAAACAGGCCAGCCCCGTCTCGCCCGCCAGGGCGCGCGTCACGTCACGGCGCAAGCGGCGGTCGGTGTCGAGGATGGCGAGGTCCTGCGCCAGCCCGTCGCGGTAGCTGGCCCAGACCTGCGGCCGGCATTCCAGCCAGCCCTTGAAATAGCCCCGCCAGATGACCTCCTGCACGAATTTCTCGGCCACCTCCGGCCCGTGCGCGTCAAGCGCGGCGGCGATGGTTTCGCGTTCCGTCAGCAGCCTGCGCCGCAGATAGGGCGAGAGCGTCGAGACATCCCGATGCGCCCCCGGCCCACGATCCGTGTTGCGCCCGTTGGCATAGCGCCGTCCCATACGCGGCGTGAAATCGGCCAGTATTTGCAGGCCTGCCGCGCGGGTGGCCTCGGTGTGGGGCATCTCGTGTCTCCTTCTCGCGGCGCGATCTATCGCGGCGCCACGCCGGGGCAATATGGTGCGGCCTCAGCGCAGCCCGGCCAGGGCTTGGGCATCCAGATGCAGCGACACACCAAGGGCCCCACTGCCGGCGCGCACCGGGTGCTTGCGCAGGGTCATGTCAAGCATACGGATCGGCGCATGGGCGGCGCAGGCGCGCGCGATGCGGGTCATCAGCCACTCTTGCGTGGCATAATGCCCGTCGCGGGCGAGCCGGTCGATCTCGGCCACCAGCGGGTCATAGTCGAAGACATGCGCCATCCCGTCGCCCGCGACCAGAACGAGCGCCGGATCGGTCCAGAGGGTCAGGTCGAGCAGATGCGCCTCGGGCACGGTGTCGCTGGGGCCATAGGTGCCGATCCGGGCGGGCAAGGCCAGGTCGGTCAGGATGATCTTGGCGGTCTGCGGCATGCTGGTGATCCTTGGCTTTCGCTGCGGGGCTCAGATAGCCCGGCACGGCGCGCGGCCAAGACACGCGCGGGGGATATTGACTTGCCGCCCGGCACAAGATGCAGGGCGCAGAAGACCGCCTGCCGCGTTGGGGCCGCGGCGGTCGATCCTCCGGGCCGAATCGGCGCGGAGGTGTCGTATCCGGAGAGCAAATAAAGACAGCGGCGATGCCAGGGAGGAGGAGAGGCATCGCCGCGTCTTCTGATCGGTGTCCCGCTCAGGGAGGAGGAGAGAGCGGTCCACCTGTGTCAGGGCCTCAGGGAGGAGGAGAGAGACCCCGATTCCGGTGTTTGTCAGACCTCGTCGGCCGCCTGCTGGGCGATGCCGGGGATCATGGAGCGATGGATGCCCATATCCGCAAGATCGCGGTCGCTGACGCGGGACAGTTCATCATAGGTCTTGCGGTAGGCCTTGCGCTTGGCGGCGCGGTGGGCCAAGGCGTCGCGCAGCATGGCCACCCGCTCGGACAGCGAGGGGCCGTGACCGTGGATGTCGGTGATATGTGCCATGAGGGGTCTCTTTCGGTTACGGTTTCGTTTCGGCGCGTTGTGCGTCGCTTGATCCCTATCTAGGCGCATGCTGCACCTGCAAAAACCGCCAAATGGGCAATGCCGCCATGCAGCAAATGCATGGAGCCCCCGCGCCCTCCAGAGGGACGGATATTCGGCCATTGCAGCCTGCCGCGCCCAGGAGTCCGGCCGCGTGCCGGCCTATCAGCCGTCGTCACGGACCGGGTCGATCAGCGCGTTGACGTTGCCAAGCGCGCGGTAGAGTTCGCAAAAGGCCGCGTATCGGTCCTCCATCCGGGCTGCCTCTGTGGGGTCCGGGTCAAAGGACCGATCCAGCGAGACCAGCGCGCCTGTCGCATCCGACAGGTTGCCCATCGCGCCCGAGGCCGCGCCCGCCATCACCGTCGCGCCGACCGCACCGACATCGGAGGACGCCACCCGGTCAAGGCTGCGGCCGAGGGCCGTCGCGCGAATTCGGCTCCAGGCATCGGAGCGCGCGCCCCCGCCGCCATACCGCAGGCGCTGCAGGGTTTGCGCGCCGCTGGTCTCCACCGCCTCGAGCGCCATGCGCGCCGAAAAGGCAACGCCCTCCATGACCGCGACGACAAGATCGCCCGGGCCGGTCGCGCCTGTCATGCCGCAGAAGGCCCCGCGCGACCGGCTGTCCCAGAGTGGCGCGCGTTCGCCCTGCAGATGCGGCAGGAACAGCGGGCCCTGCGCCGTGACCTCGGCCGCCCCGGCCAGCCGTGCCAGCGCATCGACCTGCTGACCGACAACCTGCGACAGCCACTCAAGCGACGCCCCGCCCGATTGCGTCGGCCCCGCGTGCAGCCGCAGCCCGCGCCATTCGGGAAAGGTGACGATCCCCGCGGCCCCTGTGCCAAGGCTCGAGATCAGCCCGAGAACGTCGCTCGTGCCCGACAGGTAAAAGCCCTGCCCATCGGTGGCGACCCCCAGACCGAACATGCCGGCCCAGGCATCCATCGTGCCCAGGGCCACCGGCGTGCCCGCGAAGGGATGCCCGGCGGCGACCCGGCCGACAATATCAAGCGGGTCAGCCAGCCGTGGCAGTACCGCCGAGGCCCCGGGCCAGAGGTCCAGAATGGCGCCCGCATAGGCCAGGTCCGGCCCGACAAGGCCGACGGCCGAGATCGGATCACTTGCAATCTCGCCCGTCAGCCCGGCGATCACATAGTCCTTGGGCAACAGGACATGGGCTGTGTTCTGCCAGACCTCGGGCGCGACCTGCGCCAGCCAGGCCATGCGCGACAGGGCGTGACTGGCGTCGATCGGGATCGGCGCGCCGAGGGCCGCGATCTTTGCCTCCGGCGTCAGAGCCGCGTCCAGACGTGCCGCCTGGGCGGCGGCGCGGGTGTCCTGCCATGTGATCGCCGGGCGCAAGGGACGCCCCCGGGCATCGCAGAAGACATGACTGTTGACTTGCGAGGTCACCCCGATGGCCGCGACCTGCGCGGCCCGGGGATGGGCGGCGAACCGCGCCAGCGCCGCCGCGACGTGGCGCATCCAGTCGGCGGGGTCCTGTTCGGCCCCGCCCGCCGCTGGATGGGTGGTCTGGCACGGGGCGGAATAGGCGGCAAGGCACGCTCCGCCCGGCGCGGTCATCAGCCCCTTGACCGAACTGGTGCCGATGTCGAGCCCGATGAGCACGGGATCTGATTGCGAGACGGTCACGGCCCCTCCTGTCGTCAGTGTCTATGGACATCCAAGCGGTCCGTCCGCAAGATACGCCGAGCAGTAGGTCAACACCACAGGGAGAGACACCGCATGACATTCCGTTCCACACTGATCGGCCTGAGCATGGCCATGGGCCTTGGCGCACCGACCCTGGCCCAGGACGTCGCTGTCATCACGCCCTATCTCGCGCAGCCGGGAACGCAGTTCTACGTGGATGGCTTCACCGCCCGCGCCGAAGAGGCCGGATGGGATCTCAATGTCATCGACACCGCCGGGGATGTGGCCGCCGTGATCAGCCGGATGGAAGACGTGGTGACCCAGGGCGTCGATGCCATCGTCATCAACGTCGATCCCGCCCAGGTGGGCGCGGGCCTGCAGACGGCCGCCGAGGCGGGCGTCCCTGTGGTGGGCATGGATGCGGGCAGCGACCCTCTCGTGGCGGCCAATGTCACCTCGAACGGCTATGCCATGGCGGCCGAAACATCCGTCTACGTCGCCAACCGGATCGGCGGCGAAGGCGGCGTCGTGATGTTCACCTTCGACCCCTTCCCGCCGGTGCAGGTGCGCGGCGTCGTCGCGGATGCGGTGTTCGGCAACTTCCCAGACATCGAGGTTCTGGACCGGATCACCCCGGATGTGAGCGATGGCGGCATCGCGGACAGCCGTGCCCAGATGGAGGCGATCCTGGGCGCCAATCCCGAGCCGGGCAGCATTGCCGCGGTCTGGGCGGCCTGGGACCAGCCCGCCCTGGGGGCCCTGCAGGCCATCGAGGCCGCGGGACGCGACGACGAGGGGATCGTGATCACCGGGATCGACGCCAACCCGCAGGCCCGCGAGGCCATCGCCGCGGGCGGCAGTTTCGAGGCCTCGGTCGCACAGGATTTCGAGGGCATCGGCCAGACCGCCGCCGACACGGTCGCGCGTCTGCTGGCGGGCGAAGAGCTGGTCCGGCGCGTGATCTACGTGCCCACGCAACTTATCACCGCCGCGAACGCGGACTAGGGACCAGGGGGCGCGCCCCCCCCCCGGAGGGCCCCGCCCGGTGTCATGACCCAATTCAATCTCAGCCATATCGGGCGGCGCTTCGGCGCCGTGCAGGCCCTTGACGATGTGAGCCTCACGCTTGGATCGGGCGAGGTGCACGCGCTCATGGGCGAAAACGGCGCCGGCAAGTCCACGCTGATCCGTATCCTTGCCGGGCTGGATCGGCCGGACACCGGGCGGCTGGTGCTGGACGGTACGGAGCTGCCCCCGGCCAGCCCGGCGTCGGTGCGGGCGGCCGGCCTGCGCTTCATCCATCAAGAACTGCACGCCGTGCCGGGCCTGTCGATCGCGGAAAACATGCACCTCGACCACCCTTACCCGCGGCGGCTGGGCCTGGTGGACTGGCGCGCGCTGAACACCGCCGCGGCGCAGGCGCTGGGGCGGCTGGGCCTTGGCAGGCTCGACCCGGCCCGGCCGATGTCGGACCTTGGCCCCGGGGACCAGATGCTTGTGCGCATCGCGGCAACACTGATCGGGGACGGCCCGCGCGCGCCCTGGCTTTACGTCATGGACGAACCCACGGCCGCGCTCACATCCGAGGAATCCGAGCGCCTGTTCGATGTCATCGGCGACCTGATCCGGCAGGGCGCGGGCATTCTCTATGTCTCGCACCGCATGCCCGAGGTTCTGCAGCTCGCCGACCGCGTGACCGTGCTGCGCGACGGCCGCAGGGTCTCGACGCGGCCGCTGTCCGAGACCAGCCAGCAGACCATCATCGAGGAAATGACGGGCCGGGATATCAGCGGCCTGTTCCCGGACCGGCAAATGGACCAGACCCCCGGCCCCGAGGTGCTATGCGTCGCGGGCCTGCGGGCCGGGCGGGTAGTCTCGGCGGACCTTTCGGTGCGGGCCGGGGAAATCATGGGCGTGGCCGGGGTGGCCGGCTCCGGGCGCGGCACGCTGCTGCAGGCCATCGTCGGCGCGATCCCCGCGGAGGCGGGCACCGTCACGGCCGACGCTGTGCCGGTCGGGGGGTCCCCCGCCGAGGCCTGGCGTCACGGCATCGCCTATGTCCCGCGCGAGCGCCGGTCGCAGGGTCTGATGCTGGGCCGGTCGATCTCGGAAAACGTCGTGCTGCCGCATCTGGGCGCGCTGGCCCGGGCGCGGCTGTTTCTGAACCATGGCCGACAGCGCCGGCTGGCCCGGGAGCTGGGGCAGGCCGTGACACTCAAGGCGGCCTCGGTCGACCAGAGTTGTCGCGAGCTTTCGGGTGGCAATCAACAGAAGGTGCTTTTCGCGCGGGCGCTGGCCGGAAACCCCCGGGTTCTTCTGCTCGACGAGCCCACGCGCGGCGTCGACATCGGCGCCCGGTTCGAGATCTACCGCCTGATCCGCCGCCTGAGCGCCCAGGGCATCGCCATCCTCATGGCCTCTTCGGACCTGCCCGAGATCATCGGGCTTTGCGACCGCATCGCGGTCATGCGAGACGGGCGCCTGGCCGAGACCCTCGGTGCCGAGGGACTGAGCGAGGCCGCGCTTCTGGCGCGCTTTTATCACGTCGACAAGACAGAACAGGTGGCATGATGTGGCTGATCCGACGGTTCGGCGGGCTTTTCGGCATGATCGCGGTGGTGGTCTTCTTTGCCGCAAGCCTGCCCGAGACCTTCCTGACCCTGCGCAACTGGCTCAACATTGGCCAGCAAATCAGCATGCTGGCTGTCATCGCGGCCACCATGACCGTGGTGATGGTCATGGGCGACTTCGATCTCTCGGTCGGTTCCATGGCCTCGCTGTCGGGCATCGTCGCCGCCACGCTTTTCGTGCAGGACTGGTCGATCCCGGCGGCCGTCGCCGCGGCCCTCGCCGTGGGGCTGGCGGGCGGGCTGTTCAACGGGATCATCGTCAGTATCGTGGGAATCCTGCCCTTTGTCGGAACCCTGGCGACCCTGACCGTCTTCAGCGGCCTGGCCTTCCTGATCAGCGACGGGCGGACCATCTTCGGGCGCGACATCCCCGCGGCCTTTGGCGATTTCGCGCGCGGCGGACCACCGCTGGCCGGCGTGGATGACCGCGTGCTCGTGCTGCCGAACCTGGTGATCGTGGCCGCCCTGGTGGTGCTTGTCGTCTGGGTGGTGCTTGAACAGACGACCTATGGCCGCCGCCTCTATGCCATCGGCGGCAACCGCGAGGCGGCCCGGCTGGCCGGTGTTCCGGTCCGCCCGCTGCGCCTGACCGCCTTCGCCTTCACCGGGGTCGGGGCCGCGCTGGCGGGGTTGATGTATGCAAGCCGGGTCGCCTCGGCCAACCCGACACAGGGCGACGGCCTGATGCTGACGGCCATCGCGGCGGTCTTTCTGGGCATGACCCTCACCCGCGACGGGCAGCCAAGGGTCCTGGCGACGCTCGCGGGCGTTGTGGTGCTGGGGGTGCTCGACAACGGGCTGACGCAGATGCGTGTCGACAGCTACGTGCGCGAAGTCCTGGTCGGGACGATCATCCTGATCGCCGTGGGGCTGAGCGCGCTTGGCCGGGACGGGCTCGTCAGACGGTAAGGCGGGCCGCTGATCGCCACCCGGCCCGACGTCCAGGCCGAGTGCGAAGCCCCTGCGTCTTTTCCCCGCTTGTCAAGCGCCGGAGCGCGGCCGCCCCGAGGGCTTGCCCGACACCAATTGTCCGATCATGGGATACTGCCCGACCATCACAGGGTGCCGGGCCATTAGCTGCCCCGGTTTCGCACTGGTGACGCAAGCGGAACACGATTCGAGCCCCCCTCAAAGCTGGCGCACGCTAGCGCCGCTCGAACCGCGCCTGTAAGGCGTCGGCGTCATAGTCGCGGTCCAGCCAGGTCTCGAAGTCAGGTGCGTCGGAGGCGGCGAAGTCGTCCAGCAGCATGTCCAGCACGCCGGTCCGGGTCCAGCGGAAGTGGATGTAGCGCGCCGAGAGCATGCGGCGCGCGCGGTCCAGCGGCGCGCCCTCGATCACCATTAGGTAGATGGCGCTGGCCAGTCCCGCGCGGTCGGCCCCCGACTTGCAGTGGATCAGCAGCGGGCGCTCGACCCGTCGAAACAGCGCGATCATCGCCTGCATGGCGTCCTTGTGCGGGGCAGCGCGCGACCTGAGCGCGACCGCGTGCAGTGCGATACCGTGGCGCGCGCAAGATTCCTGTTCCAGCAGGTAGAAGGGCGACGGACCCGCCCCGCGCAGGGTGATGATGCTGCGGATGCCCATTTGCGCCAGGCGCGCGATTCGAGGCGCGTCAGGGTAGTTGGACCGCCAGGCGCCGGGGGCGAACTCGGACTGGTTGTGCCAGAGATTGCGCAGAATGCCGTGATCGAGCCAGCGCACGTAGCGCTGCGCCCGCCGGCGGTCGGCGGCATTGGCAATGGCCCGGGGGCGCAGGCCCTGGCGCCAGCGGCGCAGTTTCTGTCCAGGCGGTGTCATCAAGGCCCCGGTTTGGTCACTGTGTGGGTGATAGCCCGAAGCGCGGGCCGGGACAAGCGCGCCCGGCGGGGTGTTCCCGCCGCCCGGGCTTGGTGCTATGGCAGGGTCCGACGATCAGGAGGGCGGGCATGGCGGAGGCGCCGGTCACCATGGGCGAGAGGCTGGAAGACGCGGGGCTTGCCGCCGGGCTGGGCCTGTTGCGCGGGCTGCCCTATGGCGCGCGGGTGCGGTTGGCGGGCCGCGCCATGGTCGGCCTGTCGGGGCCGCTGGGCCTGCGCGCGCGGGTGCGCGAGAACCTGGCCCATGTCCTACCTGATCTGCCGGCCGCCGAGGTCGCGGCGCTGGAGCGGGCGGTGCCCGACACGATCGGGCGGCTTTTCATCGAGGAGTTCTCGCCCGAGGGGTTGGACCGCATGGCGCGCGCCGCCTCTTTCGGGGGCGAGGGGGTCGCCGCGCTGGAGGAGGCCCGCGCGGCCGGCCGCCCCGTCATCATCGCCTCGGGCCATATCGGCAATTACGACGCCTATCGCCGCGCACTCTTGCAGCGCGGGTTCGATGTCGGCTCGCTGTACCGGCCGTTCAACAACCGGCCCTTCGACAGGCGCTACCGGGCTGTCATGGAACGGGGCGGCGGGATGCTATTCGCGCGGGGACGGGCCGGCATGGCCGGCATGGTGCGTCACCTGCGCGCCGGAGGGGTGCTGGGGGTGCTGCATGATCAGCACATGGACCGCGGGACCGAATTGCGCTTTTTCGGCAAACCGGCCATGACCGCGACCTCCGCCGCCGACCTGGCGCTGAAGTATGACGCGCTGCTGGTGCCGTTCTACGGCTTGCGCAGGCCCGATGGCCTGCACTTCGACCTGATCACAGAGGCCCCGATCCCGCACAGCGACGCGCTGACCATGACCCAGGCGCTCAACGACAGCCTCGAGGCGCGGGTGCGCGCGCACATGGGCCAGTGGATCTGGACGCACCGGCGCTGGAAGACGCGGCGGCGCAAGTCCCGCGCGGGCACAGCCTGAAACAAGGGGGGCAAGGCCATGGCATTCTCGATCCCGCATGCGGTCTACCTGGCCGCCAGCCGCTTCACCGGCCCGGTCTTCGCGCTTTGGCAGCGCCGGGCGCTGGCCCTTGGCAAGGAGGACCCCGACCGGCTGGGCGAACGCTGGGGACGCAGCCCCCGCGAGCGGCCCGAGGGCCGTCTGGTCTGGTTCCACGCCGCCAGCGTCGGCGAGACCCAGTCGATCCTGCCGCTGATCGGGCGGCTTCTGGATACCGTGCCCGATGTGCAGGTCATGGTGACCTCGACCACGCGGAGTTCTGCCGCGATGCTGGCGCGCGACCTGCCGCCGCGCGCCTTTCACCAGGTCGCCCCCTATGACACCAAGGCCGCCTGCCGCCGGTTCCTGCGCCACTGGCAGCCCAATGTCGCGGTCTGGGTCGAAAGCGAACTCTGGCCGCGGATGCTTTACGAGGTGGCGCGGCGGGATGTGCCGATGCTGCTGCTCAACGCGCGGGTCTCGGCCCGGACGGCGGTGCGCTGGCGGCGCGTCGCCGGGACGGCGCGGTCGGTGCTCGCGCCCTTTCGCCAGATCCACGTGCAGGAAGAGACGACCCTGGACGCGCTGCAGGGGGTGGGCGTGAACGGCGACCGGGTGCGCCTGACCGGCGCGCTCAAGCAGGACCGGCCGGCGCTGCCGCATGACCCCGAGGCGCTGGCCCGCCTGCGGGCGCAGATCGGCGACCGACCGGTCTGGTGCGCCGCCTCCACCCATGCCGGCGAAGAGGCTGCGGTTCTGGCCGCCCATGCAAAGGTGGGCGGTTTGCTGATCCTGGCCCCGCGCCATGCCGAGAGGGCCGCCGAAATCACCGCCCTGATCCATGAGGCCAGGCTGACCGTAGCCCGGCGCAGCCGCGGCGAGGTCCCGGATGGGCAGACGGATGTCTACCTGGCCGATACCATGGGCGAGATGGGGCTCTGGTTCCGCCTGGCCCCGATCGCCTTTGTCGGTGGCTCGCTTGCGCGGGTCGGTGGGCATAACCCCTATGAGCCCGCACAACTGGACACGGCGATCCTGCACGGCCCCCACGTGGACAATTTCGCCGAGATCTACACCGCGCTGGATGCCGAGGGCGGTGCACTGTCCGTGACGGGGGCCGAGGACCTGGCCGCCGCCGTTCAACGCTTGCAGGCGGGCGGGCAGGCGGGCCTGGCACGGGCCGCGTCCGGGGTCGTGCGCCGGGCGCAGGGCGCGACCGAGGCTGCGCTTCAGGCCATTCTGGAACAGTTGGCCTATTGATCTGTGCGCCCCTGCACAGGGGCGGTTGGGCGGTGCGGCTTGAGCGCCGGGCGTTGCCGACCCTACATCACGGCAAGACCCACATACAGGAGGCCCCCATGTCCATCCGTCCCACCCTGGAAACCCGCAAGGCCACACCCACCATGGAAGGGGGCGGTGTACACCTGCACCGCGCCTTCGGCTTTCAGGACCCCTCGGAACTTGACCCCTTTCTGCTATTCGACGATTTCCGCAACGAGCGGCCCGAGCACTACCTGAGCGGCTTCCCCTGGCACCCGCACCGCGGCATCGAGACCATCACCTATGTGCTCAATGGCACGGTGGAACATGGCGACAGCCTGGGCAACACCGGCACGCTGGGCGCGGGCGATGTACAGTGGATGACCGCCGGGTCGGGCATCCTGCACCAGGAAATGCCCAAGGGCAACGCCGCCGGCCAGATGCACGGTTTCCAGCTCTGGGGCAACCTGCCCTCGGCGCAGAAAATGACCGCGCCCCGCTACCAGGACGTGCAGGCCGGCGAAATCCCCGAGGTGATCGACGACGACGGCACGGTGGTGCGTGTGATCGTGGGCGAGTTCTGGGGCAAGACGGGCCCAGTGGACGGCATCGCCGCTGATCCGCAATACCTCGATGTCTCGGTCCCGCCGGGGGTGAAGAAGACCTTTCGGATCGACACCTACCGCCGGGCCTTTGCCTATGTCTTTGCCGGACAGGCGGCCTTTGCCGATGCCAGCACCCCGGCGGGTGTGCTGCTGGAAAAAGAGGTCATGGGCGAAGAGGTCAACATCCGCGACATGTCCGGCGACCGCACGCTGGTCCGGTTCGGCACCGGCGACGAGGTCACGGTGCAGGCGGGTGAAGATGGCGTGCGCTTCCTGCTGATCTCGGGCGCGCCGATCCAGGAACCGGTGGCCTGGCACGGGCCGATCGTGATGAACACCCGCGACGAGATTCAGCAGGCCGTCCGTGATCTGCGCAACGGCACCTTCATCAGACCAACCGAGACGGGCTGAGCCGCGTCAGCTTGGGGCTTTGCGGGGCCGACGGCGGCCGGCGGTCCTGCGCGGTGCCCGGCCTTATCCCCGCGGGACGAAGGCTCTCCACTGGTTGCGCCACTGGCTGATTGCGAGACCGGCCACTATCAGGACAAGCGCGAGGAAGAACCGGCCCGGCAGGGCCTCGTTCAGCACCAGCGCGCCGAAGACCATGGACCAGACCGGCACCTGATAGTTGACCAAGGTCATGAAGACCGACCCGGCGCTGCGCACCACCGTGACCCGCAAAAGCGCCGCGAGGGCCGTGGGCACAAGCCCCAGAAAGAGGATCGCCAGCCCCGGCGCTCCGGGCTGCCACACCGGCAGCCCTTCGACCAGCAGCATCGCCGGGATCAGGCAGACCGCGCCCACGGCCAGGGTGATCGCCGCCATGGCGATGGAATCCACCGGCGGGCAGCGCCGGGTCAGCACCGAGGCCACGGCATAGGACAGCGCCGCGCCGAGGCAGGCGAGCTGCGCCAGCGGCACGACCCCCTGCCCCAGCCGCAGCGCCCCCGGCCCCAGCAGGACCGCCGCGCCGATGAACCCCAGGAGCACGCCAAGCGTCTTGCGCAGGGCCAGTTTCTCGTCGCTGACCAAATGCGCGAGGGGCAGCACGAAAAGCGGTACCGCCGTCATGGCCAGCCCGGCAAAGGCCGAGGGCACGTGTTGCTGGCCCCAGCTGAGCAGAAAGAAGGGCAGCGCGGTGTTCAGCGGCCCGATCACCGCGAGGTAGGTCCAGACGGTACGGCCCGCGGGCCAGGGCCGCCCGAGAATCTTCAGCACGGTCAGCAGCGAGACCGCCCCCAGCGTGGTGCGGGCACAGGCGACGGTCAGGGGGCCGTAGCCCTGCAGCGCGATGGCCACGACCATGAAGGTGCCACCCCAGATCAGGCCAAGGGCACTGACGGAAAGCCAGTTGGACAGTGTCGGTTGCGATGTCATGCGGGCCTCCTGATCCGAAACGAAACGGTCCCGCAAGCCTGCACCTGCGGGACCGGGACCGAATTTCCAGAAATTCGGTCACTTCACGGAAATTCTGGAATTTCCGTCGCCTCAGTTCTTGGCCTTGTCCACCAGTTTGCCGGCCGAAATCCAGGGCATCATGGCGCGCAGCTTCTCGCCCACCTGTTCGATCTGGTGTTCGTCGTTGAGACGGCGGGTCGCCTTGAACATGGGCTGGCCGACGGCATTTTCCTGCATGAAATCGCGCACAAAGCTGCCATTCTGAATTTCGGTCAGCACCTCCTTCATGCGCTTCTTGGTTTCCTCGTAGGGCAGGATGCGCGGGCCAGAGACGTATTCGCCATACTCGGCGGTGTTCGAGATCGAGTAGTTCATGTTGGCGATGCCGCCCTCGTAGATCAGGTCGACGATCAATTTGACCTCATGCAGGCACTCGAAATAGGCCATTTCGGGTTCGTAGCCGGCCTCGACCAGGGTCTCGAAGCCCATGCGGATCAGCTCAACAAGGCCACCGCAGAGCACGGCCTGTTCGCCGAAGAGATCGGTCTCGCACTCCTGCCGGAAGTTGGTCTCGATGATGCCCGAGCGCCCGCCGCCGATGGCCGAGCAATAGGACAGGCCGATCTCCATGGCCTTGCCTGTGGCGTCCTGGTCCACGGCCACCAGGCAGGGCACGCCGCCGCCCTTTACGTATTCGCCGCGCACGGTGTGGCCGGGGCCCTTGGGGGCCATCATGATCACATCGACACCCTCGGGCGCTTCGATCAAGCCGAAATGCACGTTCAGGCCGTGGGCGAAGGCGATGGCCGCACCGGGCTTGAGGTGATCGCGGACATGCTTGCGCCAGGTCTCGGCCTGAAGCTCGTCGGGCATGGTGAACATCATCAGGTCGCACCAGGCGGCGGCCTCGCTGATGCCCATGACCTGCAGACCCTCGCCTTGGGCCTTGGCGGCCGAGGCCGATCCCTCGCGCAGGGCGACGGCGACGTTCTTGGCGCCGCTGTCGCGCAGGTTCAGCGCATGGGCATGGCCCTGCGAGCCATAGCCGAGGATGGCGACCTTCTTGTCCTTGATGAGGTTCACGTCGCAATCGCGATCGTAATAGACGCGCATGGGGCGGTCCTTTCTGTTGGCTTGCTTGTCTCGGACCCCTTTATGCCGCCGCCGGGCGCGGATGGCGAGAGGGGTTTCCATGAGTTTATTTGCCAAGATGAAGTTGTCATTCACGGTACGCTGAATTATCCATGTTTTCATGCTCGACGATCTGGACCGCCGCCTCTTGCGCCAGTTGCAGGCCGATCCGGCCCTGAGCGCCGCGGACCTGGCCGACCGGGCCGGGGTCACGGCCCTGCGCGCCACGCGGCGGCTGGCCCGGCTGGAGGACCGTGGCGTCCTGCGGGGGCGGCGCGCGCAGATCGACTGGACGGCCCTGGGTTACGCGGTGGCGGTCAGCCTGCGCTTTACCCTCGAAAAGACGCAGGCCAATGCCTTCGACGCCTT
Source organism: Roseovarius halophilus (ex Wu et al. 2025) (assembly GCF_047086965.1). Lineage (NCBI taxonomy): Bacteria > Pseudomonadati > Pseudomonadota > Alphaproteobacteria > Rhodobacterales > Roseobacteraceae > Roseovarius > Roseovarius halophilus (ex Wu et al. 2025). The sequence continues at coordinate 17,398 of NZ_JBKOTX010000124.1, forward strand.
CATCGTCGCCGCGCGCGACATCCCCGAGGTGGTCGAGATCCAGACCTTCCTTGGCCGGGTCGATGTGCGACTCTCGGTGATCGCGCGGGACATGGCGCACTACCAGCAGCTTTACCGCGCGCGCATCCTCGCCCTGCCCCATATCGCCGAGCTGGAGGCCTTGATGACCGTCGCGACCCTCAAGGACGACGAGAGCCTGCCGCTATGACGGAACTGGACGCCACCGACCGCGCCCTGCTGCGCGAGATGGCCCGCGACGCATGCATGCCGATCACGAACAGAACGCCTCGACCTCGACGGTGCGGCTGGCGTCAAGCTCGGGTGCCAATCCCTTTGCCTGCGTCGCCGCCGGCATAG
>NZ_JBKOTX010000125.1:0-17740 GCF_047086965.1 Roseovarius halophilus (ex Wu et al. 2025)
GCCAAGGCGCCGTTCGAGCTTGTCAACACGCTACTGCGCAAGAAGGAAGTGCAGCAGGTCATCGACACGGTCTACCGTTACTGTGGCCAGAAGGAGAGCCCCGACGTGCAGCGTGCCGTCCCGCAGGCCCACGCACCGCTCGCGCCAGCCCGCGCCGTCACGCTGCAGCTGTCGCACCGGCAGGGCGTCGAAGAATTCGTTGGCCAGCAGGTAAAGCGGCGTTTCTGGCAGGTCGGCGGCGGTGTCATGAAACGTGATCGCATGACCGGCCAGCGTGGTGCGCTGCGCGTCGCGCATGGCCGGAGACGTCTCGACAAGGTGCAGGGTGAGCGCCTTGTGAAAGCCCGGCACGGCCCGCGTCGCGCGCAGCACGTCGGCCATCAGCGTGCCGCGGCCGGGCCCGGCCTCGGCCAGCATGACGGGCGCGGGCGCGCCCTGATCCAGCCATGCCTGCGCAAGGCTCAGGCCCAGAAGCTCCCCGAACATCTGGCTGATTTCGGGGGCGGTGATGAAATCGCCCGACGCGCCCAGCGGGTCGCGCGTGGCGTAATAGCCGTGCTCGGGATGCATCAGGCACAACGCCATGTATTCGTCGAGGGCCATGGGGCCATCGGCGCGGATATGCGCCGCGATGAGGTCGAAAAGCGCGCTCATGCCGTGCCGCGCCGCGACCAGAGGATGAAACCCAGCCCGATCGCGACCATCGGCAGCGACAGCAGCTGGCCCATCGTCACGCCGGCCGCGCCCAGCTGCACCACGTGACCCAGCGGGTTGTCGGGGGTGATGAACTGTGGATCCGCCTGCCGCGCGAACTCGACAAGGAAGCGCGCGATCCCGTAGCCTGCAAAGAACACCCCGGTGAGCCGCCCCGGCCGCTTCAGCGCGCCGCGCCGCCATGCCATCCACAACAGGACGGCGCCCAGCAGCAGCCCTTCGAGCGCCGCCTCGTAAAGCTGCGAGGGGTGGCGTGCGCAGGCCCCCGCCACGCCCGGGCAATCCTGCGCCATCGCGCCGGGGAAGATGACGCCCCACGGCAGGTCCGTCGGCCGGCCCCAGAGCTCGGCATTGATGAAATTGGCGATGCGCCCCAGCATCAAGCCCGCCGGCGTGGCCATGCACAGCACGTCGGCAAGCGACAGCCACCGGATCCGCCGTCGCCACGCGTAGCCGAGACAGGCCGCGACGACGCCCAGAAGCCCGCCATGGAAAGACATGCCGCCCTGCCAGATCAGCAGGATCTCGCCCGGGTTCTGGATGTAATAGGCGGGCTGGTAGAACAGCACGAAGCCCAGCCTGCCGCCAAGGACCACCCCCACGATCACCCATGTCAGCAGGTCCTCCACCTGGTCGGGCGTCATTGGCGCTTGGTCGCCGGGCCAAAGGGCGGGGCGGCGCACGGCCGCCACCACCAGCCGCCAGCCGATCACGATGCCCGCGATATAGGCCAGCGCGTACCAGCGCAGGGCGAATTCCATGCCGAAGAGCGAGATCGAGAATATCTCGGGCGAAATGTCGGGGAAGGGAATGCTGGCCTGCATGTGCGTCTGTGTGCCTCTCGTCCGGCGCGGACGTCAACCTTGCCGCGCGTGCCCATCAAGGCCATATAGGACGCAATTGCAATGGCGGAGAAACATCATGCAGAGCCGCAACAAGGTGCTGGACGACATATCGCAGCTCATGACGAACGCGATGGGCGTGGCGCAGGGCGCGCGCGAGGAAGCCGAGACAGCGATGAAATCCATGCTCGACCGCTGGCTGGCCGAACGCGATTTCGTCACGCGCGAGGAATTCGACGCGGTCAGGGCGATGGCGCAGAAGGCCCGCGAGGAAAACGAGGCGCTGAGGGCGCGGATCGAGGCGCTGGAGGACGCGGCCGACTGAGCCGCCGGCCGGCCCGGGCGGATCAGTGCAGGGTGAGCAGCGACAGCGCGCCTACCGCCACGAGGCTGAGCGCCCAGACCAGATCGAGATTGAACCAGCTTTTCGACAGGAACCTGAGCCCGAGCCAGCGGTACACGCCCACCGCAATCATGCCGCCCGACACTGTCATGGCCATCGTGTGGGCCACTGCCACGGCCATGGCGATACCCGAACTGCCCGACATCAGTTGGCCGGCGGCGGCATGGCCGGTATCGGTATCCAGCGTCGCGCAGATGCCAAGGTAGATCGGCACCAGCATCAGCCCCGCGCCGTGCGCCGTGGCCGCGAGGAAGGACCACAGCGTCAGCCGCCCCGGCGGCACGCGGGCCAGGAACCGCGGATGCCGCCGGTTGACCAGCAGGTAAAGGCCCAGCCCGATCACCAGCACTGCCGCGCCGACGCGTATCTCGGATTGCCAGGTCGCCAGCGCCGACAGCGCCGAGAACGGGAACAGCACGGCCGACATCGCCAGCAGGTGCCCCGCCGCCAGCGCCAGCAACGCCTTGACCAGCGCGCCGGCGCCGCGTTCCATCAGCGCGGCGGAAACCGCCAGCGGCCAGCCCATGCCCGGATTGACCCCGTGATATATCCCCGAGGCGACGACGGCCCACCACAGGGCCGCCGCCGTTGTCGCGTCGGTCACCGCGTCAGACGGACGGGTAGCAGAAACTGTCGGTCGAGCAGTCGCCGCCCTCCAGCCTGATCTGGTGCGCGCGGTAGCCTTCGGGGAAGTCGATCCAGAAATCGGGATCGAGCGTCAGGCCCCCGTCGGCCCCCACGTCGGCCTTGACCATGGCCGCGCCCCGTTCGCCAGGATAGAACTGGTCATCCCACGTGGAATAAAGCGAGTTCGTCCAGTAGACGCGCTTGCCGTCGCGGCTGATCTCGACCATCTGCGGGCCATAGCCGAACGGCTGGCCGTTGGGGTGCTTGGTGTGCTTGACGATCCCGCCCAGTTCCACCTTGCCGACCTGTCTCGGCGCCATCGGGTCGGACACGTCGAATTGCAGCATCTCGCCCGTGCCCCAGCACGCGACGTACAGGAACCGGTCATCGAGACTGAGGTCGATATCCGTCACCAGTGGCGGCACGGCCTCGAACCCTTTCAGCAGTTCCGGCAGGTCGTCGGCCGCGGCGGGTTGGGGCGGGATCGTCGCCGTCTTTTCCGCCGCGAAGCTGCCGTCCTCCTTGCGCCACCATGTCCAGATCGAGCCTTCGAGGTTGGTGGTGTCCACGACAACCCCGCAGAAGCCGTATTCCTTGGCCGGGTCGTGCGCGGGCCGGATTTCCAGCGCCATCTGGTGATTTTCGCCGAGGTCGATCGTCTGGATGTTCTTGCGCGCGCGCAGGTCCCAGAAATGGATGCTGTGGCCGTACTTGTTGCCCAGCAGGTCCTCGGGGACGACGCCGTTCTCGTATTGCGGGGGCAGGCCCCATTCGGAACTGACCATGTAGTTGCGCGGCAGGTTCCACCAGAAATCGTACTGCTTGTCCTGGACGCCGCGGTCCATCTCGTACCGGCCGAGGATCTCGAAGGTTTCGCAATCCATGATGAAGATGCCCGGCGGCCCGTCGGTGCCATCCGCGCCGCCCCCGCCCAGCGTGGACACGTAAATGCCTTCGGGGCCGCAATGGATCGTGTGCGGACGCGAATAGCCGGTCTTGGCGAAAACCTCCTCGGGCTCGATGATCTTGTGGATCTTCGCTTTCCGCGGCTCCTTGACGTCGACAACGTAGATCCGGCTCGAGCGTATGCCGGGGATGATCAGGTAGCGGCGCTCCAGAAAGGCGTGTCCGGTCAGGGGCGACAGCGACGAGGAGCAGGCATTCCAGCCGAAGTGATGGAATTCGTCGCCCTTGTGGGGCATGTAGAGCGCATGCACGATCTGCCCGCAGGTGGCCGACGCGGGGTCCACGTCGATGACGGCCAGCCCGTCGGGCTGCGTGCCGTCCGGGCTGAGCATCAGGGTGAATGCGTGTTTTTCCGGCGGCGCCTCCATGGCCAGCTTGGGAGATGCGTGGAACGTGGGATCTGGTCTGAGGTTCATGGCGTCGTCCTCCCTGAATGAACCGGCCATGTTGCTGTAATGTGGGTGTGGCGTTGGTTGCCATCGTTCGGCCGGACAGGCCCGAGCGTGCCACGAATCGGGGAGCCTGTCATGATGTTTCCGGTCGCTTCGTTCGCGATCGGGCGGGTGCAGCCGGAAACTTTCCTCGTGATTGCGGTCGAGTGGCCGAAACGGGGGCGGATCGCTGTCAAATGGCGGAAAGTTATTCCGCGGTGCTGTGCCCGGCAGGCGCCCGTTTCCGGATTTGACATATTGATGAAAGTTTGCGGCCATCCACAAGTTATTGAGGATATCCCCAACAATTAGCTTTACAGGCTCGGGGAAACCGGCCACCATATTTTGTATGGAGGCGTGGGTTGGTCCCAGCCTCTAGAGCAGGCACCTAGCGCTTGGGGCGCTGTCACGCCCGGGCGCTACAGAGAAACGAGGTGGCGCCATGGCACTGTCCGAGCAGTTCTTGCAGGAAGACCTTCACCCGATAGACATCGTGGAATATCTGGCGGAGCATCACGACTGGGAATTCGACCGCATCGCGGATGACCAGATCGCCATGGCCGTCGAGGGCCAGTGGCGCACCTATTCCGTCACGCTTGCATGGTCGGGCCACGACGAAACGCTGCGCATGGTGTGCACTTTCGAGATGGAGCCGCCCGAGGAAAGGCTGCCCGAGCTCTACGAGACGCTCAACGAGGTCAATGACCAGTGCTGGGCGGGCGCCTTCACCTACTGGGACGCGCAGAAGCTGATGGTGTACCGCTACGGGCTGGTCATGGCCGGCACGCCGGCGGTCAGCCCGGATCAGGTGAACACCCTGATCACCACGGCCGTGACCAGCGCCGAACGCTTCTACCCGGCCTTCCAGCTTGTCGTCTGGGGCGGCCAGCGGCCCCGGGAAGCCCTGCAGGTGGCCATCGCCGAGGCGTATGGCCGCGCCTGAGGCGCGTGCCTCAGCGATAGGTGCGCCGCGACATGGGTGTCGTCTCGATCCGTTCCAGAAGGAGGTCGAGAAACGATTGCTCGGCACGGTTCAGGATGGCCTTGGGGTTCCAGACCACATGCACGTCGATCGGTGGCGTTTCGTCGTAGGGCGGCAACTGCCACATCAGCCCGTCGCGCACATCCCGTTGGGCCACGTGCAGCGGCAGCGGGCCCACGCCGATGCCGGCGATGATCATGCGGCGTACCTCTTCGAGATGGCTTGAGGTGCCGATGATCTGGTCGCCGAGTTCCGCCTGCGCGCGCATCAGTGTCACGGGCTTGAGCGCGTCCTGCAGGCGGTCGGTTTCGAAGCTCACCGCCGAGTGCCCCGAAAGATCGGCCAGCGCAAGGTTCTCGCGTCCGAACAGCGGATGCGGCGGCCCGCAGAACAGGCCGAAGAATTCCCGGTAGAGGCGGCGGTATTCCAGATTGGGGTTGCGCTTGTGGACAAGGCAGATCGCCAAAGAGGCCGCGCGCGCCGTCACGGACTGGATCGCGTCGGCCGATGACAGAACCTCGATCGACAGAGTGGCGCGGGGGTTCCCGGCATGGAATTCCGCCATTACCTGATCGAAAAGCGGGCAGATCACGTGGCTGGCCAGCGCGATTCGCACATGGCCTGTCACCTCGTCCGTCATGTCGCGCATGATCGTGGACAGCCGCAGGATCGAGCCTTGAATGTCCAGCGCCTCGCGATACAGCACCTCGCCGGCATCTGTCAGGTTGAACCGGCCCGGCGACCGGTCGATCAGCTTCTTGCCGACGCGATCCTCCAGCCGCCTGAGCGCGGTGGAGACCGACGGCTGCGTCAGGCGCAGCCTGTTGGCCGCATCGGTGATCGAGCGTGACTGCGCCAGCACGACGAAGCTGCGCAGCAGGTTCCAGTCAAGCTCACGCATGAGGCGGGTCGGTGTGTCGCGGCCATGCATAGTTTCAACCTATATCGGGAATTCTGATTATCTATTTGATTAATGGGTGCCCGCTTTGCATCGTGAAGGCAAGCCCTTCGGCAAAAGGGGCGCTGAACCAAGGGGAGACGCATGTCGGTCGAAGCCCGCGAGGCGCGGCAACCGTGGATCTTGTTGTCGCCGGCGCTCACGGCGATCACGCTTCTGCTGTTCGTGCCGTTGATATTCATCGTCGTCTACTCGTTCTGGCTGCGCACCGCGACGGGGGCGGATCAGGTCGGGTTCTACCTCGACAACTGGCGCGAGGCGCTGACCGACGCGTTTTATCGCGACATCCTGCTCAACACGCTCAAGATCGCCGCGGTAACCACGCTTGTCTGCGGGCTGATGGGATACCCCGCTGCCTATTTCATCGCCCGGGCCAAGGGGAACAAGGCGATTCTCCTGCTGTTGCTGATGCTGCCGTTCTGGATCAGCTACATCATCCGCACGATGAGCTGGATCAACATCCTCGGCGTGTCGGGGGCGTTCAACACCTTCCTGATGTGGACGGGTATCATCAGTGAACCCATCCAGATGCTGTACAACGAAACGACGGTGATCCTCGGGCTGGTCCATTTCCTGCTGCCCTTCATGGTGCTCAACGTATTCGTGAGCCTCGACGGGATCGACACGAATCTCGAGGATGCGGCGAATTCGCTGGGCGCGACGCGATGGCAGGCCTTCCGGCAGGTGACGCTGCCCTTGTCCCTGCCGGGTCTGGCGGCGGGCGGGCTGCTGTGCTTCGTGCTGGGGGCGGGGACGTACATCACGCCGCTGGTTCTGGGCGGGCCCACCGACGCGATGTTTGCCAACCTCGTGTTCGAGGCCATCATCACCCAGCTCAACTGGCCGCTCGGTTCGGCGCTGAGCCTGATGCTGCTGGCGGTACTGGGCGTGCTGGTGATGATCTACAACCGGTACCTCGGCATGGCGCAACTGATGAAGGGGCTGGGCTGATGAACTGGACTTTCGTGCGCCTCTGGACCATCGCCGTCTACATCTTCATGTTCCTGCCCGTCGCCGTCGTCGTCCTGCTCAGCTTCAACGCTTCGCAGTTCGGCAGCTTCCCGATGACCGGGTTTTCCTTCCGCTGGTTCGTGGAACTGGCGCAGAACGACGCGATCCTGCGGGCCTTCCGCACCTCCATCGTGCTGGGGCTGCTGACGGCGGCGATTTCCACCACCCTCGGCGTGCTGGCCAGCCTCGCGCTGGTACGCTACCGGGTGCCCGGGACGAACGCGATCTCGACCCTGCTGATCGCGCCGATCCTCGTGCCCGAGGTCGTGCTGGCCGTGGCGCTTCTGCTTTTTCTCAACTTCCTCGGCGTCAACAAGAGCTTCACGCTTTTGCTGTTCGGGCATGTGATCTTCACGCTGCCGTTTGTCATCCTCGTGGTGCAGGCGCGGCTGGTGGCGATCAAGCGCGACGTCGAGGAGGCGGCGATGAGCCTTGGCGCGAGCCCGGTGCAGACGTTTTTCCAGGTCACGCTGCCGCTGATGCTGCCGGCCGTTCTGGCCGGGGCGCTTTTCGCCTTCACGATCAGCTTCGACGACATCACCGGCACGCTTTTCTGGAAGCCGGGCGGGGTCGAGACCGTGCCGACCCAGATTTTCGCCATGCTGCGGAACTCGATCAGCCCCGAGATCAATGCGCTGGGCACGGTGATGATCATAATGACGGTCGGGCTGCCCCTTCTGGGGCTCGCGATCGCCCGGCAGATAGCCAAGAAGAGCGGCGGCTAGAACCGCTCCCCAACCTTCCATCAACAAGGAGTGAAACATGACAAGGAAAATGGACAACACGACCCGCTACGAGCGCCTGCGCGAGCGGTACATGAACGGCGATCTGGACCGCCGCAGCTTCCTCGGCCTGATCGGTGCCGCGGGCGCGGCCTATGGCCTCGTGACGCCGTACCGGGCGCTGGCCCAGGACGTCAGCCAGGTGCGGTTCGACGGCTGGGGCGGCGTCGTGAGCGAAGCCCTGCGCGAAAATGCCTTTGACCCTTTCACCACCGAAACCGGGATCGATGTCGTGGACGGGACCTTCGGCGGCGGCGACGAGTACCTGTCGCGCGTGAAGGCCAGCCAGACGGGTGAGTACAACATCGCGCACCTGTCGGGCGTGTTCGACTACGCAAGGTATCACAACCTCGGGCTCAGCACCGTCCTGAACGAGGACAACATCCCGAACCTGGAATACGTCATTCCCAAGCTGGTGGACGTTTTCCGCAACGTGACCGACGGCAAGCTGAGCTGCGTGCCCTACGATTACGGCACGACCGGGCTGGCCTATAACCGCAAGTACATCTCGGACGAGGAGATGCAGGAGAAGGGCGCCAAGATCCTCATCGACGAGGCGCACAAGGGCAAGATCGCCGGCTGGGGCGACTGGCGCACGCGCATGTGGTACGCCGCGCTGCAGACCGGCCAGGATCCCAACGGCGTGACCGACGAGGACGCCTGCTGGGATGCCGTGCGCACCCATCGTGACCTGTCGCTGAAGTACTGGGGGTCGGGCGCCGAGTTGATGAGCCTGCTGGCGGAGGAGGAAATCCACGTCACCGAGGGCTGGTCGGGCCGGATCTACGCGCTGCAGGAGCAGGGCCACGATATCGGCTACATGGATCCGCCCAACGGCTTCGGCTGGCAGGAATGCATGTTCGTTATCAAGGGCAGCCCGATGGAAGCCTGCGAGGAACTGCTGAACTTCATGCTCGCCCCCGAAACCGCGATCGCCGTGGCCGAGGGGCAGAACTATCCGCCCGCGCTGGACCCGCAGAAGGTGGATCTGGGCGACAAGATCCCGACGCTGCCGGCCTTCGACCCGTCGGGCAAGCTGGACGGTCTGACCTTTGCCGATCCCGCCTACTGGAACGGGCACGAGCAGGAATGGTCCAAGACCTTCGGCCGCGTCCAGAAGGGCTATTGACGCCGGTCCATGAAGGGGCGGCCCCGGCGCTTTTGCCGGGGCTGCCCGCCCCTGATCCTTCCGCCGCAGGAGACCCCGCATGAGTGCCGTCACCCTGAACAACATCGTCAAGCGGTTCGGCGATTTCACCGCTGTCCACCGGAGTTCGCTGGAAATCGAGGAAGGCGCTTTCGTGACGCTGCTGGGGCCGTCTGGATGCGGCAAGACGACGAACCTGCGCATGATCGCGGGTCTGCTGGACCCCACCGAGGGTGAGATCCTGATCGGCGGGCGGCGTGTCAACGACGTGCCGATCCACAAGCGCAACCTCGGGCTGGTGTTCCAGAACTACGCGCTTTTCCCGCACAAGACCGTGGCCGAGAACGTCGCGTTCGGGTTGAAATACCGCGACATCCCGGCCAGCGAGATTCCGGGCCGCGTCCGCGACGCGCTGGAGCTGGTGCAGTTGCCGCATGTCGGGGACCGGTATCCCAAGGAACTGTCGGGCGGCCAGCAGCAGCGCATCGCGCTGGCCCGCGCCATCGTGATCGAGCCCGACGTGCTGTTGCTGGACGAGCCGCTGTCGGCGCTCGATGCCAACCTGCGCGAGGACATGCGCGTGGAACTCAAGCGCATCCAGGACCAGATCGGCGTCACCACCGTTTTCGTCACCCATGACCAGTCCGAGGCGCTGGCGATGTCCGACCAGATCGTGGTCATGTCGAACGGCCGGGTCGAGCAGGTCGGCGCCCCCGAAGAGGTCTACAACACCCCCGCGTCGGAATTCGTGGCGAATTTCCTCGGGGCGTCGAACATCCTCGAGGCGCGCTGCACCGATCGCGGCGACGCCGCGATGCTGGAGCAGGCCACCTTCGGCAGGATCGCCGTGCCGTCCGCCAAGGCGCCCAACCTTGCCGGGACGGGCGCCGCCAAGCTGGTCGTGCGCGCCGAGAAACTGCTGCTGTCGGCCGATCCCGCGCCCGACGGTGTCGTGTCGGTACCGGCGAAGGTCGAGACGGTGGATTACCAGGGACAGGCGGTGCGCTATTTCGTGCGCGCCGGTGACACGCAATTACAGGCCATCAACATGATCGACGAGCACCCGTTTCCCGTGGGCGCCGACGTGCATCTGCACCTGCGCCCGCAGGACTGCGCGGCGTTGCCGGGGTAAGGCGAAATGACCGAAAGACCGAGCCATCTGTTCTATCAGGGCCGCCAGCGCCGCCCGGTGCTGGATCAGGCCAAGGGCGTCTACATGTGGGATGTGGACGGCAAGCGCTATCTCGACGGGTCGTCCGGCGCGATGGTGTGCAACATCGGCCATTCCAACGAGAACGTGCTGGAGGCCATGCGCCGGCAGATGGAGAAATCAACCTTCGGCTACAGGCTGCATTTCGAAACCGAGGCATCCGAGAATCTGGCCGCCAAGACGGCGGGGCTCTGCCCCGAGGGGCTGAACAGGGTCTTTTTCGTCTCGGGCGGGTCCGAGGCGGTGGAATCGGCGATGAAGCTCGCGCGGCAATACGCGCTGGCGGTCGGGCAGGGCGACCGGTGGAAGATCATCAGCCGCGCCCCCAGCTACCACGGCTGCACGCTGGGGGCGTTGGCCATCACCTCCTACGATCCGCTGACCCGGCCTTTCGACCCGATGATGCAGGCCATGCCGAAGATCCCGGCGCCGCGCGCCTATCTTGACGGGCTCGATCCCGCGGACGCGGCGACAGGCCATCATTATGCCGACATGCTGGAGGCCAAGATCCTTGAAGAAGGGCCCGAAAGCGTTCTGGCCTTCATCGTCGAACCCGTTGGCGGGGCCTCGACCGGGGCCTTGCCGCCGCCCGAGGGATACATGGAGCGCGTGCAGGAGATATGCCGGCGCCACGGCGTGCTGCTCATCCTCGACGAGGTGATGACGGGCGCGGGCCGCACCGGCGCGTTCCTCGCCGCCGAGCACTGGAACCTCGCGCCGGATATCGTGGTGATGTCCAAGGGATTCGCGGCCGGCTACGTTCCGCTGGGGGCGATGGCCGCGCATGAACGGCTGGTCGAGGCGGTGCTGGATGCGGGCGGTTTCCTGCATGGCTATACCTATGCCGGCAACCCGCTGGCCTGTGCCGCCGGCGCGGCCGTCATCGACGAGATCGAGCGCTTGGACCTCACGCGGAACGCGGCGGTGATGGGTGAAAAACTGCAGGAACGGCTGCGTGGGCTCATGGGGCGGTATCCGATCATCGGCGACGTGCGCGGCATGGGGCTGCTGACGGCGTTCGAGTTCATGGCCGACCGCGACGGCAAGGCGCCGCTGCCCGCGCATCTCAAGGCCTTCGACCGTTTCGTCAACATCGCCTACGAAAACGGGCTCATCGTCTATTCGCGGCGCACCCGGAACGGGGTGGAGGGTGATCACATCATCGTCGCGCCGCCGATGATCGCGACCGAGAGGCATCTCGACGAGATCACCGGGATGCTGGACCTGTCGCTGGCGCAATTCACCGAAGAGGTCCGGCCCGTGCTGGACCTGGCCGTGTGACGGGGGCCGGATGCGCGATATCATCATCACCTGTGCCGTCACCGGCTCGATTCACACGCCGTCGATGTCGCCGCACCTGCCGGTGACGGCGGACGAGATCACCGAACAGTCGGTCGCCGCGGCCGAGGCCGGCGCCTCGATCCTGCACATGCATGCGCGTGACCCGCGAACGGGCCGGCCCTCGGCGGACCCGAAGCATTTCATGGCCTTCCTGCCGCGCGTCAAGCAGGCCAGTGACGCGGTGCTGAACCTGTCGACGGGCGGTAGCGCGGTAATGACGCTGGATGACCGGCTGGCCGCGCCCCGGCAGGCCGCGCCCGAGATGGCCTCGCTCAACATGGGGACGATGAACTTCGCCCTCTACCCGGCCGCCGAGCGGATCGAGACGTGGCAGCACGATTGGGAAAAGCCGTTCCTCGAAGGATCGGACGATCTGGTGTTCAAGAACACGCCGCGCGACATTGCCCGCATCCTAACCGAGCTCGGCACCGAGCGCGGCGCGCGGTTCGAATTCGAATGCTACGATCTGGGCCATCTCTACATGCTGCGCCATTTCGCGGATCGCGGGCTGGTCGAACCGCCGTATTTCATCCAGTTCGTGTTCGGCGTGCTGGGCGGCATGGGGCCCGACCCCGAGAACCTGACGCACATGGTGCGCATCGCAGACAAGCTGTTTGGCGATGATTACATGTTCTCGGTGCTGGCGGCCGGACGCCACCAGATACCGCTGATCACCATGGCCGCGGCCATGGGCGGGCATGTGCGTGTCGGGCTGGAGGACAGCCTGACAATCGCGCGTGGCCAGCTTGCCGAGAACAACGCCCAGCAGGTGGCCAAGGCGCGCCGGATCGTCGAGGAACTGGGCCGCGGCGTGGCCACGCCCGATACCGCGCGCCGGTTGCTGGGGCTCAAGGGTGCGGACAGGACCGCGATCTGACCCATGTCGGTGCTTGATTTCAGGAACGTGCAAAGCGATGCGGACCTCGAAATGCTGGATCACGCGCTGCGGCGGCTGTCCGTCGATCTGGGCGATGGCCATGCGGCAGACCGCGCCGTGCTGCGGCGGGCCGTTCTGGACGCGCGTCCGGCCGCGCACGGGCTCCTTGCCGTCGCGGCGGGCACCTTGGCCGGGGCGGCGCTGTTCTCGCCCGTGTTTTCCACGGTCCGGGGCGCCGCGGGCGCCTATGTCACCGATCTCTGGACGGCCGCGGACTGGCGCGGGCAGGGTGTCGGCCGCGGCCTGGTCGAGCGGGCCGGCCACCGGGCCGACCGGCTCTGGGGCGCGACGTGGCTGAAACTCGATGTCTATGCGCGCAGCGCGGCGGCACGGCGTTTCTATGAAAAACTGGGTTTCGTCGCGCAGACGGACATGACGTCGATGCGGATCGACCTTGCCACGTTGCGCGCAAGCGGGAAGGACAGGACATGAAGGCCATATTCGACGACAGGCAATGGCGCCACGACCCCAAGCATTTCATGGCCAATGGCAGGGTTCTGCCAAGCCCCGAGCAGCCCGCGCGCATCGAGAAGCTGCAATCGGGCGCCCGCGCCGCCGGCTGCGAGGTGATCGCGCCGCGCGATGCCGGGCTCGGCCCCGTCGCCGCGCTGCACAGCCCGGAATACATCACCTTCCTGCAGAACATATATACCCGCTGGCAGCGTATCCCCGACGCCGGCGACGAGGTGATCCCCAACATTCACCCCGCCACCCGCGGCGACGGTTACCCGAAATCCGCCGTCGGACAGGCGGGATACCATCAGGCGGACACGGCCTGCCCTATCGCGTCGGGCACGTGGGAGGCCGCCTACTGGTCGGCGCAGGCGGCCGTCACCGGGGCGGACCTGCTGACCGAGGGCGCGCGCGCGGCCTATGCGCTGTCGCGTCCGCCGGGGCATCATGCCTTCGGCGATCTGGCAGGCGGCTTCTGTTTCCTGAACAATGCCGCCATCGCGGCGGAACAGCTGCGGACATGGGGGATGCGGCCCGCGATCCTTGACGTGGACGTGCATCACGGCAACGGCACGCAGGGCATCTTCTATGACCGGGACGACGTACTGACCGTGTCGCTGCACGCCGACCCCGAGCGGTTCTACCCCTTCTTCTGGGGCCACGCGCAGGAGCGCGGTACCGGGCGCGGCACCGGCGTCAACCTGAACCTGCCGCTGCCGCGCGGCACGGGCGACGACGCTTATCTGGAAACGCTCGACCGCGCGCTTTCCCGCATCGTGGCCTTCGGCGCGGATGCGGTCGTGGTGGCACTGGGCCTTGACACCTTCGAGGGCGATCCGTTCAAGGGCTTCGCCATCACCATGCCGGGCTTCGGCCGGATCGGCGCGGCCATCGCCGGGCTGAACCTGCCCACGTTGTTCGTGCAGGAGGGGGGCTATCTGTGCGATGAGCTGGGCGAGAACCTGACAAGCGTGCTGAACGGTTTCGAGGGCGCATGACGACGACAACGGATATCATCGTGATCGGGGGCGGCATCGCCGGGGTGTCGGCGGCCGCCGAGCTGGCGGCCGGGGCCCGCGTGACCGTGCTGGAGGGCGAGGCGCAGCTTGGCTACCATGCCACGGGGCGGTCGGCGGCGATCTTCATCCGCAATTACGGCAACGCCACGCTGCGCGCGCTCAATGCCGCGGCCGAACCCTTTTTCCTTGAACCGGAGGGTGTCAGCGACGCGTCGCTGCTCAGCCCGCGGGGCGAAATGCTGCTGGCGGCCGAGGACGAGCTGGACACCTTGGCGGAGTACTGCGCCGGGGGCAGCGGGCTGGACCGGCTCATGCCCGCGGAGGCCGTCGCGCTTGTCCCCATCCTGCGGCAGGACGCCATCGCGGCTGCCGTGATCGAGCGGGCCGCCCGCGATATCGACGTCGACCGGATGCTGCAGGGGTACGCGCGGTTGCTGAAATCGCGCGGCGGCCGGGTGATCACAGGCGCGCAGGTCGAGGCCATTTCCCGGCAGGGGGATGACTGGCAGGTCGTGGCGGGGGGCGAGGCCCTCACCGCCGGGATCGTGGTGAACGCCGCAGGCGCCTGGGCCGACGCGGTGGCTCGGCTGGCCGGGGCGGTGCCGGTGGGCGTGCAGCCCATGCGCCGTTCGGCCGCGCTGTTGCCCGCGCCGGCGGGGCACGACATGTCGGGCTGGCCGCTTTTCGGCGCGGTGTCCGAGACATGGTATGCCAAGCCCGACGCCGGCCGCCTGATGGTGTCCCCTGCCGACGAGGAGCCGGTCGAGGCCCATGACGCGTGGGCCGACGACATGGTGCTGGCCGAAGGGCTCTACCGCTACGAGCAGGCGGTCACCGAGCCGGTGACGCGGGTCGAGGCCAACTGGGCCGGGCTGCGCAGCTTTGCGCCCGACCGCACGCCGGTGGCCGGGTTCGATCCGCAGCAGCCCGGTTTCTTCTGGCTGGCCGGGCAGGGCGGTTACGGGGTGCAGACCGCCCCGGCGCTGGCCCGGCTCACGGCGGCGCTGATCACGGGGGCCACCCCCGACCTGCCGGCGGCGACGGTCACCGCGCTGTCGCCGCGACGATTCACATGACCAGACCGAGGAAGGACGCGCCAATGTCGGACATAACCCGCCTGCACGTGGGCGACAGGATGAGCCAGACGGTCATCCACAACGCAACGATCTATCTGGCCGGGCAGGTCGGCACGCCGGGCGACAGCGTGGCCGACCAGACCCGCAGCTGCCTGCAGAAGATCGAGGCGTTGCTGGCCGAGGCGGGGTCGGACAAGACGCGCATCCTGCAAACGACGATCTGGCTGGCCGACATGGCCGACTTTGCCGAGATGAACGCCGTTTGGGATGGCTGGGTCGCCCCCGGGCATGCCCCCGCCCGCGCCTGCGGCGAGGCGAAGCTGGCCAGCCCCGAGCTGCTGGTGGAATTCATGGTCGTGGCCGCGGCGCCGGAAGACGGCGCGGGAAGGTGAGGCCGCGGCGCGGGGCTCAGCGCCCGTCATAGCCCTTTTTCTGTGCCCGGTAGAGCTGGGCATAGAGCCCGCCTTCCTCCAGCAGGTCCTCGTGGCGGCCCTGTTCGACCAGTTGCCCGGCTTCCAGCACGAAGATCCGGTCGGCATCGGAAATCGAACTCAGCCGGTGGGCCACGACGATCGTTGTCTTGCCGGCCGTCAGCCGGTCGAGTGCCGACTTGATCCGCGCCTCGGTCGCCTGGTCCAGCGCGCTTGTCGCCTCGTCCAGCAGCAGGATCGGCGCATCCCTCAGGAAGGCCCGGGCGATCGCGATGCGCTGTTTCTGACCGCCGGACAGCTGCGCGCCCTTGGGGCCGACGGGCGTGTCGCCGCGGGCGCGGATCAGGTCGGCGATCTCGGCGTTCCGGGCGGCCTGCCATATCTCGGCCTCGCCGGCGTCGGGGTTGACGTAGCGGATGTTGTCCCAGATCGAGGCGTTGAAGATCACGATGTCCTGCGCCACGACCGAGAAGGCGCCGCGCAGCGCGGCCACCCGAAGCTCGTCGATGGGCCGGCCGCCGATGGTGATGCGCCCGCCCGTCACGTCGTAAAGCCGTGACAGCAGCGACAGGACCGTCGTCTTGCCCGACCCCGTCGCCCCCACGATGGCCGAGACCTGCCCGCCCTCGAAGGTCATCGAAAGCCCGTCGAAAAGTGGCTGGTCGCCGGAATAGGAAAAGGTGACATCCTCCAGCCGGATGTCGCCGCCGGTGTCGAAATCCGTCCCGGCGCCGGGCGCGTCGGTGATCGTGGGTCTCTGGGCATAGAGGCCGCGTATGCGGTCCAGCAGCACGAGGTTGGCCTGCAACGTGCCGAAATACTGTGCCAGCAGGCGCGCCGGGTCGAAGACCATGACCATGCCCAGCAGGAAGGTGATGATGCCTGCCCCGTCCATGTCGAAGGCGGGGCTGAGCACCATGTAGCCGCCGCCGCCGATCACCAGAACGTAGACGAAGGCCGAGCTGAGGTCGATCGAGGGCATGACGAGCGCCTGCGTGATCTGGACCCGGTTCATCAGGTCACGGATCGCGCCCGTGCCCTTCATCAGGCGGGATGTCTCCATCCCCTCCTGGCTGGAGATCTTGACGGTGCGCATGCCGTTCACGGTTTCCTCGATCCCGTTCATGTAATCGGCCAGCGCCTGTTCGGCCTCGCCCTGCGCCTGTTTCACCCGGTCCGAGACGTGGTTCATGATCCAGATGATGAAGGGCAGGACGACCACGGCCGTGGTAAACAGGATCGGGTTCTTCCAGATCAGGTAGCCCGAGACGATGACGACCGTCACCGCGTCACGCACCGCGTTCGCCGTGGCAAGGCCCACGAAGACGCCGAGCTGCTGGGTCTGGGTGACCAGCCGCTGGATGATCTCGCCCGAGCGGGTCCGCTCGAAATAGGCGAGGTCGAGGGTCATCAGGTGGCCGATCAGGTCGCGCCGCATCTCGTAGATGGCCTGGTTGGACAGGCGCACCGTCACCAGCGGCACGAGATAGGACATCAGCCCGCGCACCGCGAAGAGCAGGAACACGAAACCGCAGACCATCACCAGTTCGCGCAGCTTGCCGCTTTCGAAGATCACCCGCAGGCCGCTTTCGGTCATCGACAGGAACTGCTGGTAGACGAGCCCCTGCACGAGGATCATCCCCAGCACCACCAGAAGCCACGGCGCGCGCTGGCGCATGTAGCGCGCCCAGAACCAGCGCACGTTGGCGCGGTCGGCCTCGGAATAGAGCGGCTGGCGTTCCTTCTTCGTCCTGGTCTCGGTCATGCTTGGCCCGGCCCTTCGGTTGCTTCCCCCGCCTATAGAGGGTTCACGCCCGGAGGTCAGCCCATGACATGCACGAAGCCCGCGACAAAGCGGTGCGCGCTGCGCGCGCGCCGGATCCCTCGGCGTCGGCCTGCGGCCTCCGCCGCGCCTCCGGCGGGGGTATTTTGCCGAGAAGAAGACCCCGCCCGGGGGCGGATGGCCGTCAGACGCCCACGTAGCGTTCGACGAGGGCATGGTCCGCACGCAGGGTGTCGGCCGGCAGGACCTCGCCGGGCTGCCCGTTCTCGATGAAGGCGACGCGATCGGCCAGCGACAGCACGGCATCGACGCGCTGTTCGATCAGCAGGACCGCGACGTGCCGGTCGCGCATCCGCGCGATGACCTGCCGGATGGTCTCGATCATCGAGGGCTGCAGGCCCTCGGTCGGCTCGTCGAGCAGCAGCACGCGGGGGCGCAGGCAGAGCGCGCGGGCGGTGGCCAGCATCTGCTGCTCGCCGCCCGACAGGGTCCGGGCGGGCTGGTCCAGCCGGTCGCGCAGGCGCGGGAAGAGATCCAGTACCTCCTCGCGCGTTTCGTGGCCCGAGCCGCGCGCGCGCAGCCCGATCCGCAGGTTCTGCGCCACGGTCAGCCCGCCGAAGAGGCGCC